>NZ_JBSFJX010000350.1:0-5250 GCF_053598275.1 Streptomyces sp. NPDC001156
ACGCCCTTGGTGGTGCCCTTGGCGCCCTCCGAGGTCCATTGGATCTTGTAGTCGGGCACCTGCTCGGCGGTGTGCGCCTTCCAGCTGCGACTCGACCAGAACACTTTCAGGTTCCAGCTGGAGGTGGTGTCGTCGTCGCGGCTCGCGCTCTTGACGCCCTTGGCGAAGGTGCTGAAGTCCTGGTACTGGGTCCACTGGTCGTAGGCGGTGCGCACCGGTACGCCGACGTCGATGGACTCGATGATGACGGTGGGCTTGTTGCCCCCTCCGCGCTTGCGCTTGCTCTTGCCACCGATGAGGCCCTTGAAGGCTCGGCCGATTTTCTCCTTGGCCTGGCCTGCGCCCGTTTCCAGGATGGCGCGCAGCGGGCCTTTGCCCTCGGCGAGCTTGCGTCCGCCCTCCAATGCCATCTTGGCGAAGCCGGGGCTGTTGCCCTCGGCGATGTCGCTGAGCTTGCCGGTGGTCTCGCCGAGCTTGCGACCCGCGCTGGCGAGCATCCGCTCGGCCTGAGCCGCCAGATAGCCCTGCAACTCCTTCTTGAGGTGGTCGGCCGCTTCGCTCTGGGCGAGCTGGGACAGTCCGCCCTTCGCCTTGCCGTTCGCGGAGCCGATGGTGTCTGCCATCGTCACCGCCTCCTTTCACCGGGCGACCCGCTGGTGGCGCGACGCGCGCTGCCCTTCTTCGCGGGGGCCTTCCTGGCGGCCGTCGGGGTCTTCTTGGCTGCGGCCTTCGTGCCCGCGGACTGCTCGGCGGGCCTCTTCTTGGCCGGAGCCTTCTTCGCCGCCTCGCGCGGCGGGGCCTCTTCGTCCTCGGAAGGCTCCCCACTGCCCTGGGCCTCCGCCGACTCGGCGCCCTCCATTTCCTTTTCCTTTTCCTCCTCCTCTTCCGCTTCCTCTCCTTCTTCCGCTTCCTCTTCTTCGTCGTGGAGGCCGGACAGGTCGGAGGTCTCCGGTACAACGCCGGAGAGCTGCTCACGCACCTGGTCGGTGCGGCCGTGCAGCCGCTCGGCGAGGCCCTCGATCTGCCGCTCGACCAGCGCGCCGGAGGCGGCCTTGCCCACTCCGCGCACGTTCTGGCGAAGCTGGTCGGCGAGCTCCTTGAATTGCGGGTTGTTCCGCAGCTGCTGGTTGACCAGTTCCGCGAGCGCCTTCGGGCTCAGCTGCATGCGCTTTCCGGCGACCAGCGAGCCTACGGCGAATGCGAGTTTCATCTTCTTGGTACGTCCGAGGACGTACCCGGCCCCTATGGCAAGGCCCAGTGCGGTTCGGTTCATCATGTCGTCCCGTCGGCCGTTCCCGATGTATGGCCCATACCGATCTCCAGTCGGTCGAGGAGTGCGTCCTCCTCACGGTCGAACTCCTCCTCCGTGATCTCGCCTTCCTCGAGCCGACGCTCGAGAAGGGCGAGTTCGGCCCGGACGGTCGCCGGGTCGTAGTAGAGTCGCTCGGCCTCGGCGAGCACTTGTCTGATTGCCCAGAGGCTGCCGCGCGCGGTGCGAACGGCAGCAACAGGGCTTCCGTGATCAGTCCCATGGGTCACTCCTCGCCGGTGGCCGTGCCGGTCGTGGTCCCGGCGGGCTCGGCAGGGACGGGCTCGACGAAGCTGTACGGCGGCAGCGGCCCGTGGCCCGCAGTTCGAGGTGCGGGGAGCTCTTGCGAGCCTCTTCCACGGCGGCCAGGAATTCCTCGGCGGAGTCCCGGGGCACCAGGAAGGAGGGGTTGGCCAGCCAGCCGGTGGACTCGGGGCCGACGCTGACGGCCTCGGCGGCCGGTTCCAGCAGGCTATGGAGCTCCGCGGCGTCCTCCGCCTCGCGGCCCTGTACCGCCTGAGCGATCATCTGGCCGAGCCGCAGCCGGTCGTTGTAGCTGCCGCCGCCGGCCTGCCGGTTGGCCTCCGCCAGGGCGCGCATCTCGGCGTTCTCCGCCATCACCCGGTGCAGCACCGCCTCCTGGTCATGGCTGGCCCTGACGTTGTACTCGACCCGGCCGTCGAGGGCCGTCAGCCGCTCCAGGTAGGGCTCGGCGCGTTCGGCGAGCACCTGGGTGACGGCATCGTCGTCCGGGGCCAGGCTGCCGAACCGCATGGGCAGCACGGAGCCGCCCGCGCCCGCCTCGTTGAGCACGTTCTGGTGGGCGAGCAGGTCCCTGCGTTTGGGCCGCAGTCCCTCGGGCGCTTCGCTGGCGATCGCCGCCAGTCCGTCCTGCTTCAGGATCCTGACCGGGCGCGGCGGATCACCGACCCTGCCCGTGTCCTTGGGGAGGGAGGGATGGGAGGCCGCGGCGATGCCATAGACGTACGTGCTCACTCCTGCTCCTCCTCCCTCCTACTGCGGGTCGGCGCGGTCTTGCGCGGCCACGGCCGCTCCTCGGACTGGCCCTCCCCACGCGCCTGCTTGAAGGCATCCGAGATCGTCTCTGCGGCGCCGGAGAGGGCGCCCTTCGACTTGCCCCGCGCGCCGGACTCTGTGATCTCGCCGACCAGGTCGGGAAGTCCGGGGGGCTTGCGTGGACCGGCCTCCAGGTCGAGCCGGTTGCATGCCTCGGCGAAGCGTAGATAGGTGTCCACACTTGCGACGACGATCCGTATGTCGATCTTCAGAATCTCGATGCCGACGACGGAGACGCGCACGAACGCGTCGATGACGAGTCCTCGGTCAAGGACGAGCTCCAAGACCTCGTACAGTCCGCTGGAGCCGCCACCTCCGCCGGTCTGCTGTGTCGGGGAGCGACCGCCCGATTGGTGTGGGTCGGCCCTTCCGCGTTCGTAGCGGCGAACGCGCCGATAACCGGCGAGCTCACCGTCCGCGGTGAGCTCCACCTCGTAGCTCGCGAGCAGGCTCACCGTGTCGGGAACACGGGCGAGCCCCAGGACCTCGATCTCCAGCACCCACCCCTCCGCCGTGCGTTCGAAGGACGACACGGTTTCGGGAACCAGGCCGGTGAGCTCGGTGAACTGGTTGCGCCCGAGGCGCAACGCCTCCATCGGGCTCAGCCGGTCCTTCGCCGCGCCGTTCTCGGATTGCTTGGGCGAATTCCGTGAACTCGATGCACGTGGTGTGTTGCGCATGGCCACTTAGCGCGAGTGCCCAGCGTCTCCTGTACAAACATGCGAAGCCTGTTTCGGGCTGGCGGAAAAGGGTCGCAGCGCGGTGCCGCGGCCGGCCGGTCACGCCGTGCGCACCGCACGAACACCCTCGGTGACAGGGGTGTGACAACCAGGGCGCGCGGGGGTGCCGGCGGGGCCAGCCTCGTCCGGCGCCGGGGCATGGCCGGGCGGGGGCAGGAACGGCAGCAGCCGCTCCATAGACTTCCTGGGCGTTGGCGGGCCGGCGCTCCGGGCGCTCGCGCAGCAGCTGGAGGACGAGCTCTTCCAGTGCTTCCGGCACGTCGTTCCGCAGCAATCGCAGCGGCACGGGCGCGGCCTCGACATGCTGCCGCATCAGCTGGTACGCGCTGTCCCCGTCGAACAGGGGTCGCCCGCAGCACAGTTCGTGCAGGATGCAGCCGAGCGCGTACAGGTCGCTTTGTGGCGTGACCCGTCCGCCTTGGACCTGCTCGGGCGCCATGTACTGGCTGGTGCCGACCGGGCTTCCGGTGGCGGTGATCCTGGTGACGTCGGTGCGCAGGACCGCGGCGATGCCGAAGTCGAGGACCTTCACCGTGCCGTCTTCCGCCACGAGGATGTTGGAGGGCTTGAGGTCCCGGTGGACGATGGGCACGGCGTGCGCATGGGACAGCACCGTCCACACCTGTGCCGCCACCGCAGCCGCCCGGGACATCGGCAGCAGTTGGTCGCGGTCGATGTAATCGCCCAGGGGGATACCGTCGACGAGCTCCATCACCAGGTACAGCCGCTCGTACGACTCGTCGAGTACGGCGTCGTAGACCTGCGGGACGCCGGGGTGCTGGATGCGTGCGGTGATGCGTGCCTCGCGTTTGAACCGCTTGGCGAACTCCTCGGCCATGGTGGGCGTGGCGATGGCGGCCTGGCGTATGAGTTTGACGGCGATGGGCCGGTCGAGCACCCGGTCGTAGCCGCGCCACACGTCGCCCATGCCGCCGTGGCTGAGCGGTTGCACGAGTTCGTAGCGGTCGGAGATCCCCTGTGACGGCACGCCCCCGCCTCCCCCCTCCTATGCCCTCACCTGTCGTACGCCGGTGCGTCCGCGGTCAGTGGCCGGGAGCGCCCGGGTGCTCCACCAGTGTGGCGACCGCGGTGATCTGTCGTCCAGGCGGGGCCAGGCCGGGCAGAATTCCGCGCCCTGCCCAGTCCCGCCCAGCGTCACGCCACGTCGTCGACGATGTCGTGCTCCTGGCGGATCATCCGCCAGGCCGCGCGTCGCGCACTGCGGTTGAGGGCGCTCTTGAAGCTCTTGTCCGGGCCGAAGTACTGGCGGCCCAGACCTGCGATGGTGTCGATGTGGTCGGCCATCTTGTCTTCGAAGACGTCGTCGAAGACAAGCCCGAAGTTTTCCGGGTCGTTGTTCCCGACGGCCGCCAGCCGCACCTTCGGGTCCGCCACTGCTTCCTCGAACGGCTGGATCACATCCTGCTCGGTGAAGTCCGTGCCGAACTTTTCGTTGAACTTCTCGATCAGCTCGAACAGTAGCGACTCCTCCAGCTCCTTGGCCCCTCCCGCGCCGTAGCCGAGGCCCGGCATCACGGTCAGTTCATCGGAGATTAGGCCGAGGTCGTGCTCGCCGGTTTTCTCCGCCCGCAGGTGGCTCAGGTCCACCTCGCCTGGCGTCGTAGAGGACGACCGCGGGGTCCTTGTCGGGCTCGAGGGCGCCGATGTGGACGGGGATGTGCCAGCGGTGGCCGTGCGGGAGGGGGACGAAACCGGGGGACGCCTGGCGTTCCCACGGAAGACGGCGGCGACGTTCCCACGGAGGACGCTGCCCGACGGCGCGTTCCCATGCGTTCCCATGCAGGGTCAAAAGGCCCCTCGGAGATCACTCCCGAGGGGCCTTTCTGATGCTCCGATGCAGGTCAGAGCGGTAATGCGTTGTGCCCCCGACAGGATTCGAACCTGCGACACCCGCTTTAGGAGAGACCCTATAGCCGTCCCTCTCCGTGATGATCTTCCCCGGGCTTCGCTGTTCCTGCTGGTCGGCGAGGTGGTGGATTCCGTCCCCGTCCGGTCCTTCCCTGTGTTTAGACGCCGTCTCATTTGGCGTGCTGGGTAGTCTGCACTGTGTGGTGATGGTTGAGCGCATGGTGCCGGACGAGCTGTGGGAGCTGTTCCAGCGGG
>NZ_JBSFJX010000351.1:0-5193 GCF_053598275.1 Streptomyces sp. NPDC001156
TACCACCTACCCACACCCGGCCCACCCGGCACCGAACCCGACCGAAGCCCACCAGAAGATCACTTTCAAACCACGTCGGTGGATCGAGGCTTAGGGTTCGTGCCACGGGGCCGGACCACGCGGACCCCGGCTCCCCCGCAGGAGGACCCCATGAAACGCCGCCTGTTCGTCTCGGGCATGACCGCCTCCGCGCTGGCCGCGGCCGCCCCCGCCACCAGCGCCCCGCGCCGCATCGGGATGACCGACGTCGAGCGCCTCCAGCAGCGCTTCGCCGAAGTCGTTGCCAGCGACCACCGGCACGGCGGACAGCTCAACATCGAAAAACACGCCGCCGCTCTCGCAGACAGCGCGCTGAAACTTCAGGACTCCGGCAGCGCCACCGAACGCGTACGCAGCCACCTCTACAGCTGCGCAGCCGCCTTCCGGTCCTCTGCCATGTGGGCCGCCATCGACGGCCGGCGTTTCGACATCGCGATCAGCCACATGCGGGAAGCGCAAGCCTTAGCGGAGATGGCAGGCGACCAGGCGATCAAGTTCCGCATCTGGAGCCACGCCAGCACCATGTACCGGCACATCGGCCGTCCTGCGCAAGCCATGGCCGCGAACAACGTCGCCCGCAGTCTCCACCTCAACCGCCGAGACCCCATGTTCGCTTCCCTGGGCCTGGCCCGGCAGATGGCCATCCACGGAGCGTCCGGCGACCCGATCGGTACCTGCCGCGCATACGACGAAGCCCAGAGCGCCATGGACCGCGCCGATCCAGGCGCGTACCGCCCCGTCTGGCTGAATGCCTTCTACGACCAGGCGGAGCTCGACTCGCTCGCGCTGTCCTCGTACCTGGCGCTGCGCGACTGGGAAAAGGCCGAGTACCACGCGTACCGCTGCCTGGCCGCACTGCGCCCTCACATGCGACGCTCCAAGGCCATCACCACCGCGCGGCTGGCCCGCGCCCAACTCGAGCAAGGTGCCATCGATGCGGCAACGGACACCGCGATCTCCGTGGAGACGGAGGCCGCTACCCAGCACCCGCGCGTTGCCCTGATGCTGAATGAGTTCGGCGGCCGGCTCAACGTCATCGCGCCCACCAGCACGGCCGCAACTACCTGGTACGAGCATGCCCGGACCACTTGGGGGACTGCTGCGTGACGACAGCACAGAGAACCAGCCTGCGCTCCTACTCCGACCTTGCACCGGCCCGAGCCGACCTGATCGCCGCGTACGCCGATGTACGGGCGGAGCTTCTGCACCTGCCGAACTACGCGGTGAGCGCGTTCACCGAGCGCTTGGACCGGCACGGGAGCGAAGCAGGCTGGGCCGCCGTTCTGGCCTACACCGACGATGGGAAGCCGGTGGGCTACGCGTACGGAAACGTCATCGAGGGTGACGACCGCTGGTGGAAGCGGATCTCACCGACCCCGGCCGTCGAGTACACCGCTCAGCCCGTTGTCGCACTGAAGGAACTGGGCGTGAGCCTCCCATGGCGGAAGACCGGCACCTCGCGGCGACTCCATGACGCGCTACTTGCCGCGTACTCCGCCAAGCCCTACGTGTCGCTGATGGTGAACCCCGCCGCCGGCGAGGGAAAGGTCCAGCAACTCTACGAGTCGTGGGGGTACTGGGGCATCGGCGTCAGTCATCCGGCTCCGCACTCGCCGATTCTTACGGCGATGATCCGTCCGACGTAGTGGGACCTTACTGAACGGTTGACGCTGGGCGTCTCCCTTGCCACGCCCTTCCGACACCAGATCCTGAGCCTGCCCCCGAGCAGATCACCGCCCGAGCCCCCGGCTGGCCCACCGCACTCGCCTCACGGCTGCGCTTGGAACCGAGGCGTACGCCTGCTCCGCCGTTGCGCCCATGGCCCTCGACACCGTCTCCAGCACTTCGCTGCCCCGGGGGCGTGAACCATGCCGAGGACGACGGTGTTGACCCGGATGCCGGAGGGGGTCAGCTGGGTGGCAAGGCCCTTCGACCAGCTCTCCAGCGCCGCCTTGGCCGCTCCGTAATGCAAGGAGGGGTGCGGGCGGGTCGGCGCTGACGACCGAGGAGACGTTGACGATGGCCGCTCGCTCTCCTGCAAGGCCGGCAGGGCGGCCGAGGTGACCCGCACCGCCGAGAGAACACCCTCTCCCACAACATCTATACTAGTGAGATTTAAGGTAGTGTGAACACGCCCCTGACCTGCTGTCTCTCGACGGCCAGTGAGAAGCGCTGGCCGTTGGCTGCCGGAGCTAGATTCAACGCATGAGCACATGGGGGCCGGCGGTGACGGCGGCGGGCGGCTCGTGGTCGCGGTAGTCCGAGACCTTCACGTAGCCGCCCGGCATCGTGTCCAGCCGCAGGCCGGGCCCCCAGTCTTCGGTCACTTCCCGGGGGAGATTCTCGACGTCGTCCGCCTCGACCTGCCCGGCCCAGCCGGTCACGTCGCCGCCGAGTGCCTGCCGCCACGCCAGCAGGATGGGGAACAGTTGGCCGCAGTCGTCGACCAGGGCGACTGCGCGGGCCTCGTGCGGGCCCAGGCACTCGGCGTAGGTAGGCACATCGGGGCGGCTGCGTTCTCCGAGGGTCATCAACCAGCGCATCGTCACGACACCTCCAGTTCCAGGCACGCCGCGCGCGGGGCACCGTGCGCGGGGGGTTGCGGCCGGCGAGCCCGGCGCCGTGAGCGCTGCTGGGCACGCAGGGAATCGGCCTCGGCCTCGGCGCGCCGTGCATGTTCGTACTCTCGGGCCGCTTCGGTGAGGCAGTAGGGGGCCCACCACTGCTTGACGTCGACGGTGCGGGCCAGCGAGTCGGGGAGATCGGCCAGCATCAGCAGCAGGACCGGGTGCGGGCAGGCGGTGAACCATCGAGCGACGGCCCACCACGCGGCCACGGCGGCGCGCCGCGCAGGGTGGGAGGCGCGGACCTCCCGCTCGTAGCGGGCGGCTGCGGCCTGGTGGTGGGCGGCCGACCAGGCGAGGAAGCGCAGCAGGGCGGGAGCGTCCCGCTGCCGGGACAGCTGAAGGATCGCGGGCAGGTCGTCGCCCTGCGCGACGTGGGCGGCGCAAGCGCGCAAGACGGCGGTGAGCGCCGCGGCCGTCTTCTCGGACGGCTCGTGTCCGGCGGCGGACTCCATCGGATACACCGTGACCTGGGGGCGGTGGGCGTGGTCGGCGTAGAGAGTCAAGCTGCCCCGGTAGCCGCTGCGGCTTCGTGCGAGCCGCGGCAGGTCGTCGTCCGGGGCGGTGGCCTGGAAGGCGTTGACGGGGCCGAGACAGGCGCGGACGGCGGTGAACTGGTCCCAGCGGCGGGGGTGGTGGGTGCCGGTAACGTGGACGCTGCCGCGCATCGCCCCGGCCAGTTCGAAGATGACGGCGTCGGCCTGGTGGGGGCCGGCGGTGGCGCGCACGGTGCCGGCGGGCGTGTCGATGGTCAGGCGCGGGCTGGTCATGGGCTGCGGCTCCTCGAGGGATCGGTTCGGTGAGCTGGGGCCTGCCGCCCCGCGCTCGCCGAAGGGGAGGGCGCGGGCGTCGGGGAGGCAGGTCTTCGGCCAGTGGCGCTCTGGCCGGGTTGGCCGTTCCCGCCTCCCCTGGGGGGAAGGGGGAGACGGGAACGGCGTCTGTGGGTTACCGCTGGCGGCGGGTTTTCCGTGAACCTGCGGCGGGCTCTACGCCTCCCGCTCGCTGTAGGTCCAGCAGGAACAGCCCGTGCCATCGGTCCGGGAACGGCCCCACAGGCGCACTGGGTCGTGTTCGGATTCCGGGTAGCCGCACCGGGCGCACGGCGGGCCCCATGAGGCGGGCTCGTCGGCCGGAACGGCTGTGTAGACATCCGGCGAGCCCCATGGGTCCCCCCCCGGGCTGGAATGTGACCGATGCGTCGGGCAGGAGGTGCGCCCACCCTTCGGGCCAACCGACGGGGGGCTTTCGGCGGCAGGTGCCGATGGCATCGCGCACCGCTTGGCCTCGCCACAGTTGTGTGACGCCGGTCGGGCCGGTCACGCGGTAGGCGGCGGCCGTCACTTGCTCGTCCGGTCGGTTGATCAGGATTCCGGATGCCTTGTCCGGCACGAACGTGACGACCGAGTGGTTGCGGGTCTGCCGATACCGGATCACTCCGTCGTCCGTCACGCGCGCATCGCTGGACAGCCAGAAATTGAGACTGCCACGCAGCCAGCTGTTCACGTCCCTGCCGCGAACCGCGCGCAGACCGTAGGCCACACCCTGCGCCGAAAACTGCCCCGAGCGGCCTACAACCTGGGCGTACGTCACATGGACGTCGGCGCGGTCCATGTGGAGGTAGGAACCTGCGATCCCACACTCGGGTACGCGGTAGGCGATAAGCCGGATGCCCGGAAGGGCCTGCCCGGCGGGGATGTCGTCAGGCTCCGCGGGGCTGGTGCTGTCGGCCTTCGTCGTGGCCGCGGGCGTCTCAGCCACGGGGGCTCTCCTCGTCGGTGTCGGGGAGGGACAGGATCGGGGCGGCGTAGACCTCGCGCTGTACGGCGGGGACGTCCGGGCATGGGATGACGGCCTGCTGGAGCGCGGCCGTATCCATGGGGTGCAGCCATCCGCTCCGCACGGTCCAGCCGCATGCGCGGGGGTTGGGCTCGGCGGCGGTGGTGGCGACCAGGACGGCGTGCCGGACGGTGCTGCCCTCCAGCGTGAACACCAGCAGCGCGCGCAGGGCGTCGAAGTCGTCTTCGTCCAGGACGGCCAGGCGCAGCGGGTCGGTGCCGACGGAGAGGTCGGCCTGAGCCCGGACGAACGTGTCGTCGGTCCGTTCGGCCACGAGGTTGATCGTGTGTTCGCCGTCGCCGAGTGCCTGGACCAGGGCGGCAAGCGCGGTCAGGGTGCGGCTCATGGCGGCCGCTATGGCGGCGTCGTCGGGGTGGGTGAGCTCCGGGCGTGCGGGCATGCGGGTACTCCTTGCGGACGGGGCGGTGAGCACCGGGGCCGGCGTACGTGTTGTGGGGCGCGGCGGGGGGTGCGCCTTGGCGCGCGGTCTGCTCCGCAGACGCGTCGCGCTGCCGCTACGCGGCAGAGGGCGGGGCGGGCGCTCCGTGCTCCCTGGCCGGGTGGGGGAGCGCTCTGCGCTCTGGGCCGGGGGGGGGGCCCGGGGGGGGCCGGGGGGGCCCCCCCGGGCCGGGGGGGGGGGGGGGGGCCGCGGGGGGGGGGCGGGGGCGTTCGGGCGCCCCCCCGCCGGTCGGTG
>NZ_JBSFJX010000352.1:0-5180 GCF_053598275.1 Streptomyces sp. NPDC001156
GCCCGCTTGCGCCTGGCCCACGTATCCGCGGAGTGCTCCAGGCCCTCGGCGCACCGGCGTTTGAGATCCTTCGAGGCCAGCGACCCCAGATGCGCCCCGACCAGACGTAACACCTGCTCGTCGTCCGGCGTGAGGCCCTTGATGCGGGTGCGGATCGCCACACCGGACGGGCCGACGGCCACGAAGGGGGCAGCGATCGTACGCAGCGACTCACCTCGCATCGATGTGCCCCCTCCCCAACACTTGATCGGCAACAGGAAGAACGGTACCGGCCGGCACTGACAGTGCCCGCCATGCGTCGTACGCGCTGCAACACCACGAACAAGTACACGCTCGTGCACACTCACGCACACTCCTGCACATCCGAAACCGAACAGCTCCCAACCCCCAGTGGCAGATCGAGACCGAACCGGAGAACACCAGCGAGGTCGAGGTCCGGTTCGTCGCCGAGGCCCCGGAGCGCACCAGGGTGGAGCTGGAGCACCGCAACATCGACCGGCACGGCCCGGGCTGGCAGGCTGTCGCAGGCGGTGTCGCCGACGACGCCGGCTGGCCGCTGTACCTGACTCGCTACGCCGCCCTGCTCGGATCCGGCAGCTGAAGGCCGTCCATCACTCGCGAGCCCGGGAGGTGAAGAGAGGCGCCCGGCATCGCCCTGCCGGAACGCGGGGGATGGGAGGCGGTGGTCCCGCTGATGGAGCGTGGCCACCGCCCGTCCGCGCCGTACCCAGGGCACCCTGGGAAAGCGGGCCTGAAGCGTCCGGATCGCCGGATCCTCGCGGAGGTCCGTGAGGTCAGCCAGCATGCTGAGTCACAACGGGATGTGATTTAGCGCTTCAGTTGGCGAGTTGAGTGGTGTGCTCGGCGAGCAGGCTCATTTCGCCCCTGACATGTAAGTTCTCGCCGCCCGAATCGACCGAGACGCCACAACCCAACTCGCCCGGGGTCATGGCGCATCAGCACACAAGGCTCACGCGTCGGGGTGTCGTCAAGGCTCCGCGTCAGGACGGGGCGAGGACGCAAAACTCGTGGCCCTCCGGGTCGGCCAGGCACGTCCACGGGACGTCGCCCTGGCCGAGGTCGAGGTCGGTGGCGCCGAGTGCCCGCAACCGGGCCACCTCCGCTGCCTTGTCGTCACCGGGGTACGGCAGGAGGTCAAGATGGACGCGGTCTGGCACGGTCTTCACGTCGGGCGTGCGCAGGAACTCGAGATACGGGCCGACGCCCTTGGCGGAGCGCAACGCCGCATGATCGTCGGTCACCTCGTGCAGGGTCCAGTCCATCGCCTCGTCCCAGAACCGGGCCATGGCCCGCGGATCCGCGCAGTCGACCACGACCGCGGCGATCGGACCGGTGTCCCGGTAGATCTCCCGAGGCTCCAGCACGCAGAACTCGTTGCCCTCAGGGTCGGCGAGGACCGTCCACGGCACATTGCCCTGGCCCACGTGGGCGGGCGTCGCACCCAGAGCCTGGAGGCGCGCGACCAACTCCGCCTGATGGGCCGCAGAACCGGTGGCGAGATCGAGGTGCACACGGTTCTTTGTCGCTGTCTTGGGCTCCGGGACGGGAACGACATCGACGCAGACGGCGACCGGGTCCGGCCAAACTAGGCCGCCGACGGGTCCAACGTAGGTCGTCACGCCGGGGCTGTAAGCACTCCAGCCGAGCGCCTCCGCCCAGAACCGGCCGACCGCCGCGCCATCACGAGCCTTGATGTTCACCTGAACAGGTCGCAGTGCCATACCGGCGATCCTATGCACCCGCTCTGCAAACAGATCCGGGTGGCGATGACTCGCCGTAATCCACGACCTCTTGACACGTGACAGAGCCCTACCTAGCTTTACAAGCATCAGCTTGTACAAGAAATGGCTTGTGCATCCGGGAGGAGACCGGGATGACCAGCACCACCAGCACGCGGACCGAGGACTTCAGCGCGGTCCTGAACCTCCCCTCCAGCCCCGACGCCGTGTCGGCGCTCTTCACCTCCGCCGCCGGCGTCAGTCGCTGGTGGGGCCCGACCGAGGGCGATGGAGCAGTCGGCGGCACGCTCGTCACCAGCTTCGGCGACCACGGCGTCAACGCGATGCGCGTCCTCGAAGTCGGACCCACCCGCGTGGTCTGGGAGTCCATCGCGCCCGACGGGATCACCCCAACCGGGCACACGCAGGAGTGGCTCGGCACGACGATGGAGTTCGACATCGTCCCCGCTGACAGCGGCACCGAGCTCCGCTTCCGGCACGCCGGCCTGACCCCGCAGCTCGAGTGCTGGGACTCCTGTGTCGCCGCCTGGACCTACTTCATGGTAAGCATCGAGACCTTTGCCAAGACCGGCATCGGCACCCCGTTCGGGGCTTGAGACCCTGGTCCGATGGCAGAGTCGAAGCAGTCGACGCCCGCGGCAACCGATGTGGTGCTGCGGGCGCTCGCCGACCCGCACCGCCGACAGATCCTGCGCCTCGTCCAACACGCCGAGCTGCCTGCGGGCCAGATCGCGGCGAGCTTCACCCTCACCCAGCAGGCGGTCAGCCAGCACATCGGGGTGCTCAAACAGGCCGGCCTCCTCACCGAGCGCCGCGAGGGAACCCGTCGCCTCTACGCGCTGCGCCACGAGTCGCTCGAGCCGGTGCGCGAGCTGCTCTCCGAGTTCTGGCCCGACGCCCTCAGCCGCCTGAAGAAGGCCGTCGAGACGGCCCATCCCCGACCACCGAAGAGGTAGCCGTGACCGCTCAGATCCGCAATGACGTCATCGTCGCGACCGAGCACATCAAGGCACCCCCTGAGGTGGTCTTCCCGTACTTCACCGACCCCGCGCTCATCGTCGAGTGGATCGGCGAACGGGCCGAGCTCGACCCGCAGCCCGGCGGCGTGTTCTCGCTCGACATGGGCGAGGTCAGCGCCCGCGGCGCCTACATCACCGTCGAGCCGCCGTACCGCGTCGTGTTCAGCTGGGGCATCCCCGGCAACGACGCGCTGCCGCCCGGCGAATCGACCGTCGAAGTCACGCTGACACCAGACGGCGACGACACGCTGGTCGTGCTCACGCACCGCGGCCTGCCGTCCACCCACATCGGCAACCACCGCGCCGGCTGGGAGCACCGGCTCGGGCGGCTGCGCGTCGAGGTCGGCTGAACCAGCCGCATGGTGGTGTGCGGGCTGGGAGCATCCGTCCATGCCGAAGTCCGGCGCGGTGTTCTCCCCAGCAGCTGAAGGGTGGGGACGCAAGGTTCAGGGTCGTGCCCGAGGCCTCCGTGCGGTGAAGATTCGACACCTCCACCTCGCACGGAGGCCTTCGCCACGATCAAGAACTCACTGTCAACAACGCTCATGGTCAGCGCATCTAGCTGATCCGCAGGCTCGCGATCAGCCCGTCCTTCAGAACGAAGGTATAGGCCCGGTGCCGTTGTAGCCGTTGCCCGAGACGGTCAGCGTCACCGCATAGGTGTCCTCCGAAGACTTCTCGGCCCCCTTGAGGGCGAAGTGTGCCTGGACACCGATGTTGTCAGTGCCGTTCCAACTACTCACGCCGTCCCGCCCGTGGAACTCCCGGCCCCAGTCATTGAGATACGCGTCAGGGGTGAAAGCGGCCACGAAAGCCGCCGCATCGCCTTCGTTGGTCGCGTCGATGAACGTGCGGATGGCGGGGGGAATCTCGATGTCCGTCACGGTGACGACTCCTTCGCTTCAGGTCGGTTCGGGACTGGCCGCATTGCGGCCGGGCAGCCCTGTCCGATGTCAACGAGCGCGGCAGCGATGGTCATTCCGCCCGGACGCCGGTAGAACGCCGGCAGACGAGCGGAGTTCCGGCTGGTACGTTCCCGCCGGCTGCCGCACGTGTCCCAAGGCGCCGCGACGGTGCCCGCGACAGGGTCGCGTACTGCAGCTGGAACGCGGATCCCGGCGGCGTACCGCACCCCGATCGTTCAGCCGGCCTGAGGTCTCGGGGCGGCCCGGCCCTTGGCTAGGGGCATGAAGCGCGATCGAATAAACCATCCGGTTGTTTTATCCGACGCGACACTATAGGTTCCAACCAACCGGATGGATGCAAGCTCGGACAGCAGGCCACCCGTCGCGGGGCGTCACAACACCGCCACGCCAGTCAGTCAATTCAGCTTGGAGCAACGATCATGAGCACATGGTTGGTCACCGGTGCGTCGTCGGGCATCGGCCGCAAGGTCGCGGAGCAGCTTCTCAAGCGCGGTGACAAGGTCGCCGCCGTGGCACGGCGCAGGGACCGCCTGAACGACCTGGTCGAACAGTACGGCGACCAGATCTGGACGGCCCAGCTCGACGTCACCGACACCGAGGCCCTGCGCGCCGTGATCGACCGAGTCTTCACGGAGCTTGGTCAGGTGGACGTCGTCTTCTCCAACGCCGGCTCCGGCGCCGTCGGTGCCGCCGAGGAGCTCGATGACTCGATGATCGAGCAGCAGATCGCCCTCAACCTGGTGGCCCCGATCCAGCTCGCCCGCGCCGTATTCCCCCGCCTGCGCGCCCAGGGCGGCGGCCGATTCATCCAGACCTCCACCATGGGCGGTCAGATCACCTCGCCGGGCGCCAGCATGTACCACGCTTCCAAGTGGGGTGTGGAGGGCTTCCTGGAGTCGGTCGCCCCTGAGGTCGCGCCGTTCAGCATCGGGATCACGCTGGTGGAGCCTGGCGTCGTGCGCACCGACTTCGGTGCCGCACTCACCATCGCCCCGCCGATCCCGGCCTACGCCTCGACGCCGGTCGGCCAGGTGCGCCGGTACATCGAGGCGTCGGGCGGCAACCTGACGGGCGACGCAAGCGGTGACCCCGAAAAGGTGGCGGCCGCGGTCATCGACTCCGTGAACATCAACCCGGCCCCCCTGCGGCTTGCGCTCGGCAGCGACTCCTACAGGGCCATCCAGGCCGCGCTCCAGCGTCGGCTCGCCCAGCTCGAGAGCACGAAGTCCATCTCCTTCTCCACCGACTACGACCAGTAGCCCACACGGCGTACGTCCCTCAACGCCCCCCTCCCCGCCCTCCGGCGCACCGCACAAGAGCCGGTGGCGGCAGACCCGCGGCTGTATCGACGGCCTCAGCACCCTCTCAGCAGAGTTAAGGAACCGTTCCTAGTCAGTGAGCAGGAGTGGGTCTTGTACCCAGTCCTGGTCAACTGGCGCATCCCGAACGGTGGTGGATGCACTGGTCTCCCGCGT
>NZ_JBSFJX010000353.1:0-5141 GCF_053598275.1 Streptomyces sp. NPDC001156
CCCCAGGCCACCAACGTCATCAACCTCACGGTCGTCCTGCAAAACAGCATCGACCAGGTCCGCGGGGCCAAGGAGCAGAAGCCGGTCGCGCCGCGGCGGAAGAAGACCGCCACCCGCAAGGCCGCACGCAAGCCCGCGGCGAAGGCGGCGAAGAAGAAGACCGCCGAGAAGAAGGCCCCGCCGAAGAAGGCCCGAGCGTCAACCCCAGCATCCCGCGGGCGAGGCGGCAGCAGGAACGAGTTGCGGCAGTTGAGCAAGGCCGAGCTGTACCAGCAGGCCACCGAACAGGACATCACGGGCCGCTCGAAGATGAGCCGCGAGGAGCTGATCGACGCACTCAACCGGGCCGGACGTCGCCGTAGGAGGAGCACCGCCTGACCACCGCGCCACGACGTATGAAGTGGCCTGGAGACGATGCGAACAAGGCAGTCTTGACTGACTTGCCGGGGCGGCAGGCTTCCTCCCCCGCAGGAACGCGGCCAGACGCCGGTCTGGCCGCGTTAGGCCCGCAGGACGCGATGCCGCATCCTCAGGCACCGAGTGATCTCTTCTGCATACGGCCCGACCACTCCGATGCCGATCACGGAGGCCAGCGCAGCGAGGTAGGCGGCCGGGAGAGGGCGGTCCTTCGGAAGCAGCCGCCAGTCCTCGGGGCCGCGGCCGCCCCGTACGGCAGCACGAACTTCGTCCGCGTGATGGCAGGCCGCAAATGCCATGGCCGTCAGAGGCAGAACCTCTAGAAAGCTGTGAATGTGCTGTTCGACGGGGCTGACTTCACGCTCCTCCGTCGCCAAGGTGACGTCGTAGAGGGCTGTCGCACTGTGTGCGAGGGCTGCGCCGCCCATCACGGACAGCACGAGGGGGTTGATCTTGGCGGTGAGACCCATGACGACAGGGATGCCTGCTTCGGTCATCAACAGTGCGTGGACAGCGGACTCTTTCACACCGCTGGTCTGCTCGATCCGGGTACGGCGGTGCATCCACCAATCAGCCACGGCCGGGACGACCCAGAGTGGTAGCACTCCATCGAGCAGGAACCTTCGATTGGTGTCCTCCGTACTGGTGGAGTGGACGCGCACGGGGAGATCGCGTCCGCGGCGACAGTGCCGCCAAGCGCGGACCACTGGATCTGAGCGAGGTGCAGGCAGGAGTCCCTCCGCGATGTGAGCGGCCTATAGACCGCAGTCGGAGCGGATAGGGCGTGCTTCTCGGGCCTGTGCCAGCAGCCGACGGGCCGCCGCTCGGGGAGGTGAGCGGCGGCCTGAGCCGCTTAGGTCAGGACTTCCCGCGGCCAGTGACGAAGTCGCGGACGCGGTCGACCAGACCGGCACCGGGTGCCAGGAGCTTGTTCCCGGGCGGCGTGTCCGGGGCGCCGGGGTGCGGGCGGGTCGGCGCGACCGTCTTGGCCCGGCGTACTTGGGCCCCGAGCTTGTCGAGCTGCTCTGGGGTGCAGACTTGCGTGAGGCTGGGGAACAGCTGCTGTTCCTCCTCCGCCACGTGCTCGGTGACGTCGTTGATCAGCTTCTGGACGAGGACCTCGAACTCGGGATGGTCGACGTCGCGGTTCTCCAGGTCCTTCAGGACACGCTCCACCTCGGCGTGATCCTGGATTTCCTTGTCGGCCAGGGCATCGCCGCCGGGGAGGTGCTCACGCACCGCCGGATAGAGGTACATCTCCTCGGCGACGGAGTGTCGTACGAGCTCGATAGTGACTTCGTCCACGACGGTCCGGCGGTCCTTGTGGCCCACCGGCAGCGCGCGCAAGCGTTCGAAGTACTCCTCAACTTCGCGATGATCCGTGGTGAGCTCGTCGATGACGTTGCCACCGTGCCCCATCACACACCTCTTTCGGGTCGCGTTCGGTCGTTGTCCCGTGCGGTTTCCCCCTCCCATGGCAGCCACGCACGCGTCATCCGGCCAACTGGCCGTGGAGAGCACCAGCCGAGGCTGATGTGGGGCCCGACGCCCACCCGCGGCCAGCGCGACCTGCCATCCGCCGAACACTGGCACTCCGGGCACCAGACCGTGCGGCCCCGGCGACACAGGCCGAGTGCAGGCAAGCGGCCGGTCCCGGCGTTCTCGGTGACGATCAACAGCCATACCTCTGCCGGCACACGGAGAAGCGGTGACTCGACAGGACTACGCCAACCCGTAAGCCGACAGCAGCGCTACCCATGGCCGGCCCCGGTGTCCCACGACCCGCGTGATCGTCCAAAGGCCGCCCACACACGGCTTGAAAAGCAGAAGGTCGCCCGAACGCTTCACAGGCTGCCCAGCTCGCAGACACGGCGGGCGACCTCGCCGAGTTTGATGTGGTTTTCCTGGGAGTAGCGGCGCAGCACGTCGAAGCCTTGCTCTTCGGTGAGCTGGTGTCCTCCCATGAGGATGCCCATGGCTTTCCCCGATGACGTGGCGGGGGGCGACGGCCTGGTGCATCTGTGCATCAATCCGCGCGCTGGAGAAGGCGACCGCGGCGTGCGAGGCCAGCAACCAGCCGGCCATCTCGCTGGCCTCGGTGAACGCTCCCGGTCGGCGGGAGTAGAGGTTGAGCGCACCAAGGTCCTCGTCCTCGGTGTAGAGCAGGAAACCCCATCATGCTGCCCACGCCCAGTTCATGGGCCTTGGGGGCGTAAGAGGGCCAGCGTTGATGATTCTCTGTGAGGTCAGCGATGCGGAAAACCCGTTCGCCCTCCTGGCTACGGGCAGCGTCGAAGCAGGGACCTTCGCCGAGATGCTCCTGGAGTTGGTCGCTGTCACGGACGAGCCTGTCCGTGGGAGCCAGGGTCTGTACCCGCTTGCCCAGCAGGATGAGGATGCCAGCTGCGTCACAACCTTCCACCAGCTGGGTGGCCGAGTGGGTTACCCGCTCCAGAGTGTCGTTGACCGTCTTCTGGGCGAGCAGGTCTCGCGCCATGGCGGCCATCTGCTGCGCGAACGTAGGCCAGTCCATTCCGTCCTCCGTCTCACCAAAACTGGCATGCCCACTCATTCCGCACCGCCGTGAACGCGGCCAGAGCGAACTGCCAGCTTGGAAAGAGGAGCACAACACCTCCCACCGCAAGGTCCGGGCCCGCGTCGAGCACGTGTTCGCGCGGATGAAGGCATGGAAGATCCTTCGTGACTGCCGTCTGAAAGGCGACGGCGTTCACACCGCCATGCTCGGCATTGCCCGGCCGCACAACCTCGCCCTCGCGGGGTAACTCCCGCCCTCCCCGGCTCGGAGAAGGTTCAGTCGATACAGAACTCGTTGCCCTCGATGTCCAGCATCGGGATGCACGACTCGTTTTCCTCATCGGCGTACAGCGTTCGCACGTGGGTCGCACCGAGCGCGACCAGTCGTGCGCACTCGGCTTCGAGCGTGGCGAGGCGCTCGTCCCCCACGAGCCCGGTGCCAGCCCGGACGTCGAGATGCACCCGATTCTTAACGATCTTGCCTTCGGGGACGCGCTGGAAGTACAGGCGCGGGCCGACGCCTGAGGGATCACTGCACGCGAACCATGATCCCTGCTTCTCAGGGGGCAGGGTGCGGTTGAAATCGTCCCAGGTGGTGAACCCCTCCGGTGGCGGCGGTATGACATACCCCAACACTTCACACCAGAAGCGAGCGAGGCGCTCAGGTTCTGCGCAGTCAAAGGTGACTTGGAACTTCTTGATCGCTGACATCGGCGCACCGTACCGCATGCCAGAGGGACCCTGCCGCTCATTTCACAGGCGGATCCGCCCAAGGCGGCCCAGGATGTGACGGGTGACGGACACCAAGTGATCAAACCTGACAGTCCACGAGAACGACGCGACCGTGGCGGCGGAGCGCCCCAGCGGTCCCCAGGATCAGGCCGGCGCCTGGGCGGTGCCAGCCGAAGCGGCGATCAGGCCTACGGCACCGAGGGCCAGGACGCTGCTGGTGGCGGTGAAGCGACGCATAGGGGTTCTCCCGCAGAATCGGCCCGGACAGTGGGGTGCCGGGCGGCTGACGGCATGACACCATCACCCACATCTATGCGAGTAGACCCGTTGAGTGAACAAGAAGCGACCTGCGCAATCCTTGCCTCCGCCTGACCCAGCCTTTCCGAAGGACCGTGTTTCGTTGCCGAGTTGAGTGGCATTCAGACGGCGACTCACAAAGGCAACCGGGCGCGCGCGAGATGGCCTCTGCATGCCTTACCGAGACACCTCCGCACGCTTGGTACACCTGCGGGCGGTGCGCGTGAGCACCCGTTCTCAGGTGCTGCCGGGGGACTCCAAGGTCGATACCCGGGCATCGTGGTGTCGAGCGGGCAGTGTGGCGGCGGAGTCAGCAAACGCCGCTTCCACATCTACTCGCGCCGCCGAACTTCGCTGCCAAGCCCGAAGTTGATGACTTCACGGGGCAGGTCACCTCCCCGCGCTGAACTTCCCCTACAAGATCTCGCTGACCGATTTAGAAGTCTTCGAGCTCAACGTCACCAAGGCCTGCACCGGCGACTGCACCTTCTCGGCGGTGCTCGACTGGGTGGCAGACGGCAAGAAGGGCACCAGCGTGCTGGACAACCACGGCCGCGGATTTCACGGCATGGACGCCACATCTCGTCCCACGTACCAACTGGAGCCCGACGTCAACGGCATGAAGCTGCGACCCCAAGCCGGGTAAGGAAGACGGAGTGCGGGCGGAGCGCCCACGCCGGGCTCAGCCCCATCGCGGCAGCAGCCGCTCCGGGGGTTGGGAGCTGTTCGGTTTCGGATGTGCAGGAGTGTGTGTGCGTGTGCACGAGCATGTACTGGTTCGTGGTGTTGCAGCGCGCACGACCGCTTGGCGGGCACTGTCAGTGCCGGCCGGTAGCGTTCTTCCTGTTGCTGATCAAGTGTTGGGGAGGGGGGTGCATCGATGGGTGGTGAGTCGCTGCGTACGATCGCTGCCCCTTTCGTGGCTGTCGGCCCGTCCGGTGTGGCGATCCGCACCCGTCTCAAGGGCCTCACGCCGGACGATGAGCAGGTGTTACGTGTGGTCGGCGCGCATCTGGGGTCGCTGGCCTCGAGGGATCTCAAACGCCGGTGCGCTGAGGGCCTGGGGCACTCCGCGGATACGTGGGCCAGGCGCAAGCGGGCCCTGACCGACGCGTCGTCCTCGCGGTGGGCCGGTTCGATCACGAAGGCCACCCACGATC
>NZ_JBSFJX010000354.1:0-5130 GCF_053598275.1 Streptomyces sp. NPDC001156
ACGGACGTAGGCGGGATTCTCGGCCACGCGAGTGCGGAGCAGGTCAAGAGCCCATGTGACGGTGTCTGGGCTCTCCAGTTCGGAGGCGGTCCTGGCGAGTGGTTGGAACGCGGCGAGGGCCGTGGTGCGCGCGAAGGCGTCCCGGTGCACGGCGAGTGCCTCCTCGTGCCGACCGGCCGCGATGAGGAGGTCGACGAGTTCGTCGTTCAGTTTCGGCAGGTAGGGGTTGCCGGGGTAGGCAGCGACGCCTTGTCGGGCCCAGTCGGTGGCCTCCTCGGGCCGGTTGGCTGCACGCAAGGCACGGACGATCTTCACATATTGGTCGGGGCCGGTCAGGAACTTGGCGAGGACGGCGACGTACTGGTCAGTGTCTCCGGAGACTTCGGCGAGCTGTTCGCGCAGGTGGCGGACGCCGTAGACGGTGCCCCAGCTGTCCTTGAGGGCTACATCCGCAGCGCGGGTATTGACCATGTCCGCCAGGTGCGCCTGTCCCACGTCGCCGAGCGCGGCGGCGAAGTCGGCCAGGCGGATGTCAGGCCAGCCGGGGCCGTCGAAGACGGTCTTGGCGATCCAGTTCGCCAGCGTCTTCGGGTTCTTGGGCGGGGCTGCGGTCAGGGCTCTCGCGTACATGCCGGTCAACTCGCGCAGCACATCCCCGGCCATGCCGGAGGAGTCGTCCAGATACATCAGCGCCGTTGTGATTCGCTCGACTGCCTTTCGCAGCTCAGGGGCCACCAGCGCTGCGTGGCCCGCGTCCAGTAGGCGCCCGGCCTCCTCGTGCACCGCCCATGCCGTGTGCACGTACTCCCGGTGACCGGCGTACGGCCCGCGGCGCTTGTCTCGCCGCAGTCCGTCAACCAGCCCGCTCAGCGTCGCCGTCTCCCTCATCCACCCATCCCAGCACACCAGGGCGCGGGTAGGCTGCCGAGCCGTGAGCGAGTACCAGTACTACGAGTTCCTTGCCGTCGACCGCCCGCTGAGCGAGGAGGAGCTCAGGCAGGTACGGGCGCTGTCCACCCGCGCCGACATCACCCCGACCCGCTTCGTCAACGAGTACCACTGGGGCGACTTCCGCGGCGATACGACGAAACTGGTGGAGCAGTTCTACGACGCCCACCTGTACTACGCGAACTGGGGCAGCCGCCGCCTCGTCCTGCGCCTGCCCGCCAGCCTGCTCCCGGCCAAGCAGGCCGCCCCGTACGCCATGGAGGAGTCGCTGAGCGTCTGGACCCGCTCCGGGCACATACTGCTCGACTTCTCCCTGTCCTCGGAGGACGGCGAGGAGTGGGACTTCGAAACGTCCTACGCACTCTCGACGTTCGTGGGGCTGCGCGCCGAGCTCGCAGCTGGCGACCTGCGGCCGCTTTACGTGGCCTGGCTCGCCGGGCTCACCGCCTGGGAACTGGCTGAGGATGACGAGGAGGAATACGCCCTCGAAGTCGAGCCGCCCGTCCCCCCGGGTCTGGCCTCGCTCACCGGCCCCCAGCGGGCCCTCGCCGACTTCCTGTGCGTCGATGCGGACCTGCTGACAGCCGCTGCCGAGAGCAGCGAGTCGGCCCCCGCGGACGCCGTGGACTGTGCAGCTCTGGCGGCCTTCATCGCCGCGCTCCCGGCCGCCGAGAAGGATTCCCTGCTGCTCGAGGCCGCGCTCGGCACCGCTCCTCTGCCGAGCCACCGACTCCTGGCCCGCTATCGCGCCACCACCGCCCCCGGCCCCCGTGCCGGAGCCAAGCGGCGCACCGCCGCCCAGCTACTGGACGCCGCCTACCGTCACCGCACCGAGCGCCGGCAACGCGAGAAGGCGGCCCGAGCCGCAGCCGAGCAGGCCCGGGCGCGCGCCGCTGCCGAGGCCCGTGAGGCGCATTTGGACCAGCTTGCGCGGAACACCGGCAATGCGTGGCGTGACATCGGTGACCTGATCGCCCAGAAGAAGGCCGCCGCCTACGACGCCGCCATCGCACTCCTGCGGGACCTCCGCGACATTCAGGCCCGCACCGGGTGCACCGCCGACTTCGACCGCCGAGTCGGCGAACTGCGAGCCGCACACCGGGGCAAACCCTCGCTGATGCAGCGCTTCGACAGCATGGGCATTCCCAATCCCTGACCAACCCCGAGGGTCCGCCGTCTGCCGGTGCACCTCAGGTCTCCCACCGCGCGCTCAGCGAGCATCCTGCACCGCGGCTCAATTCCGACAGGACTGGCGCAGTCTCACGTTGAACTGTCAGCGAGCAGGTCCCCGGCTCGGTAGGCGAACGCCGGAACCCAGGCACAAGACTGCGGGTGCCGATAAATCATCCGGCCTGGTCAAGCGGCACGTTGGTACTCATGAAGGGTTCCGCTGAGTCGGTCTCGTCGGCGGACCTCCAGGTACCTGATTTGTGCCGGCACGCTGATTGGTTCGGGTAGCGGTCGGAGCGGCGCGGCTTGGCCCAGGGCTCGGTGGGGCCGATGCCAGTTGTAGAAGGTCTCGAACTCGCGGAGCGCATGCAGGAGATGGCTCTGGTTCCAGATCAAGGTGCGGTCCAGGAGCTCCCTGCGGCAGGTCTGTATCCAGCGCTCCACGATGGAGTTCATTCGGGGTATCTGGATGCCGGCTGTGACGACTGTCAGTCCGGCGCCGGCGAGAAGGGCGTCGAAGGCCTGCGTGAACTTCGAGTCGCGGTCGCGGATCAGGAATCGCGCGGGCTGCCCGCGTCCTCGAGGTCCATGAGGAGATTGCGTCCGAGCTGCACGGTCCAGTCCGCGGTGTGGTGTGGGGTGGCGCCCAGGATCCGGACGCGCCGGGTGGAGTGCTCGATGACGGCGAAGACGTACAGACGCGCCCCGGTCAGGGTTCGGGTCTCGAAGAAGTCGCAGGCGAGCAGTGCGTCGGCCTGGCTGCGCAGGAAGTCGGCCCAGGTCGTGCTCTGCCGTTCGGGCGCGGGTGGGATGCCGTGCTCGCGGAGGATCTCCCACACGGTAGAGGCGGCGACCTTGATGCCCAGCGCGGCGAGCTCGCCGTGGATCCGGCGATAGCCCCACGAGGGATTCTCGTGGGCCAGGCGTGGGACCAGGGCGCGGATCGAGCGGACCGTGGGTGGGCGTCCGCGCTGCTTCGGCGCGCAGGTGGCGGCATGTTGTCGGTTGAGCAGTTTGCGATGCCACCGCATGATCGTGTCCGGGCGTACCAACATCAGGACCTCGCGCAGTTTCTCCCTTGGGAGGTGGTGGAGCAGGCTGGCGAGGACAGCGCGGTCGGTGTCGGTGAACGTGGGCTTGCCGACCTGGCGTTGCAGTACGAGCAGTTGGTGCCGCAGGGCAAGGATCTCGATGTCTTTGTCCCGGTCGCCCATTGGCAGCAGGCGCAGGAGCGACAGGGTGTTGGTCGCGGCGAGGTAGGCCAGACGCAGCATCACGAGATCATGATGGCGTCCGCGTCTGCGCACATGAAGACATCGGAATGGTCAGCGGGCGCGAGCCGAGGTCAGTCGATCAAGACCTCTACCTGGGTGGATGATTTATCGGCACCCGCAGTGCCGATGACTTGTTCGCAGTCAGCATTCATCCGAGGAGCCCGCGGAGCGCTACGCAGGACCTCGATGCCCTCGGCTGCGAAGACCGCATCGAAGGAGTCGGTGAACTTTGCGTCCTGGTCGCGGAGCAAGAGATGCAGCGAGTCGATCTGAACACCCAACTCGATGGCGAGGTTTCTCGCCTGCTGCACCGTCCAGGGCCCGGTGGGATGAGCGGTCACTCCCGCGATGTGCAGTCGGCGTGTGCCGTGGCTCCGCCATGACGTCACCCCGAACCGAAAATCTGAGTAGTTGGGCGACCGACCACGGCTCCGGTGCGCCGTGACAGTTTTGGTCCTGCGCGCGGGCCCCGTGCAGTGGGCACGGTTTCCGCGGCGCAGGACCAGGCGCGGCGTGTGATCACTTGACGTCGACGTAGTCACCCGCGGCCGAGACGGCCGGGGTGGTGGACGTACCGGCGAAGGAGTAGCGCCAGTAGCCGTCGACCGTTGCCTTGTAGGTCGTCTTCAGGTTGCCGT
This sequence comes from Streptomyces sp. NPDC001156, assembly GCF_053598275.1. Classification (NCBI taxonomy): domain Bacteria; kingdom Bacillati; phylum Actinomycetota; class Actinomycetes; order Kitasatosporales; family Streptomycetaceae; genus Streptomyces; species Streptomyces sp. NPDC001156. The sequence continues at coordinate 4,031 of NZ_JBSFJX010000354.1, forward strand.
GGCTGTCGGTGCTGATGGTCTTGAGGGTCGTGTAGGTGCTGGTGCCCTTCTTGCGGAACTGCAGCTTGACCTTCTGGCCCGTGTAACCGGCGTACGTGTGGGTCTCCCAGTTCGCGCGGGTGAGGGCACCGGTGATGGTGAGCGTCTTGCCCTTCTTGACCGGCTCGGGCGCGGCATTCACGGTGAGCTTGGACAAGCGCTGGACGGCGGGGGAACGCTGCCCGGTCAACTCCGCGGTTCCGATCTTGCTGACGTCTGAAGGGTTGCTGGGGTTCTGCCCGTTGTAGGCGATGGCCCAGGCCACCGAGTGCCAGCTCGTTCCGGCGTCGGCGTTGCGCAGGTCGGACTTGGGGTAGATGTCGACGGTCCCCTTGCAGGTCTCCACGGTGACGACCTTCTCGTACGAGGACTGGGAGGAGGTCACGGTGCACGTCGCCGGCTGGTCGCCGTACAGGTCGGCCGACGGGGAAGTGGCGGAGCCCCGGTACAGGTCCAGGCCGACGTAGAAGTCGGAGGCGGAGATGTCGACGTTGGTGGCGGTGAGGGTGAAGCTGTAGGGCACGTGCACGATGGCGCTGGTGCCCACGGACACGGCGGACTTGCCGCCGGCGACCTTCACGTCCGAGAAGGTCACCGCCAGCGGGTACGGCGTGGCCGCGGCGGCGGATGCCGCGAAGGCGGACTTCCCCGTGGTGGGCGCGGAGTGGCCGGCGAGCTGCCAGGGGCGCGCGGCACCCGGGGTGCCAGCCGCCTGGGCAGCCGGGATGGCAGCGCCGGTCAGTGCGGCGGCGCCGCAGACGACGGCGACGGCCGCAGTAGCGCGAATACGCATGCGTTCTCCGTTGGAGAAGCGCCGGGAAGGGTGATCCGACCGTCCCCCCGACGCACAGATTCGGAAAGCCAACCGAGAGGGCTGGCGTGTGACAATGACTCAGACGTGCCAAGCCGGGCGATGGTTGTACGGCATGCAGCCGAGGTCCGGCGTGGCAGGTCTGGATCAGAAACGGGGCTCTCCCGGCATCGGTGTGGGTCAGCCGGTGCGAGTGGGGGGTCGCTCCCACGGCAGGACGAGGGTGATGGGGCCGCAGGTGAGCATGACC
>NZ_JBSFJX010000355.1:0-5092 GCF_053598275.1 Streptomyces sp. NPDC001156
ACGACCAGCCAGAACTACACCATCCACACCGCCATCACGTTCTTCGAGCACGGGCTCGCGAACCGCTCACGGAAGTAAACGCAACGGTGTTGACGGCGGGTTCCTCGTACGACCATGCCTCTCCACCCATCCGGCGGATGGTGGCCTTGCGAGCGGTCTCGTCGTCCTCGTCGAGCCGGTCGCATAGAAACGTCACCAGTTCGTCAGCCATGGACCTCTTCCTCTCCCGTGCGCTGGATAGCGAAAGCGCTCACGCTGTGGCGCACGTCCAGCCACGTCTGAACGATGTTGCGGGTCGCCCCCACAGGGAGGCTCGGCACAGGCTGGCCGGGCCGGAGCACGCCGGAGATGACCACCTTGTACGCGTCGTCCTCGACAAAGACGTCGAGCACGACGTCGATTCGGTCGCCGGACTGGATCACAGTCGGCCTCCCTTCTTGTGATCGGACATGTGCGCGAACCCGGCCGCCAGGCAGATCTCCCACCCGGCGCGGTCGAGCCTTGAGGACCGGCCTATCAGCAAGGCAGGCCCTCCCTGCCCCACGGGCCGCACCACGCCGCCCAGACACGCACAGCCGGAGCAGCGCTGAACCCGACAGGCGGAACGAGGCTGGCCGAACCTGCAGGGGTGCTCACCGGCGTCGTCGCAGCGCCACCTATGGCGGATGCGGGCGGCGCGGCGCGCGTGCGCCGCGTTGCGCGCCGCTTCGACGGTGACCTTGGCGCGGCAACCGCGCCGGTCGCAGTAGGGTGTGGGCGTTTCCGACGGCCATCACGTACCGTCCTCGACGACGTCGGTCCAGCCGTCGAACTCGCTCTCGTCGGCGAAGTAGCCGTGCCAGCGAGCGTCGGCTTCGCGGCGGTACCAGCCGTAGGCGCGTCGATGATCGCTGTCCGGTGCGGTGGCGATGTGGTCTACGCGGAACTCGTTGGTGTCGCCGTGGTACTGACGGGTGTAGGTGTGGCCTCGCTGAAGAAGTCGGGAGTGGACTCGCCCTCGAGCGGCTGGCGGCCGCCACTGGTGTCCTTCTCCCGCTCCCCTGCGCAGAGCGTGCAGCGGGGCGCGCCCGGGCACGGGCCGAAGCCGTTGTGCTGGGAGCACTGGAGCTGCGAGGGATAGCGGCCGCCCCCGTTCAAGGGATCGAAGAAGTCAGCCGCCTCCCACCACGCCTTCGCGTCCGGAGTGCCCGGCAGCACGACCTCCATGCGCACGGCCTTCGCAGCCTCGGCGACGGCCAGGCCGCCGATCGTCTGCTGGTAGCGCAGGCAGGTGTCCTCGGCGAGGATCCGGCGCAGGTGCCGGTCGACCTCGGCCGGGGTCGCGTCGAACCGGGACGGCAGCGCGACCGCCGGGGCCGGCTCGCGGCTCGCGGCGGCCCGGGCCACCCACGACGCGATGACGGCGACGGTCGCCCACTCCCACCGCGACAGCCACTCGATGATGCGCAGCTCGTAGGCGCCGAGCTCGACGCCGTCGGCGGTCAGGGTGTCGCGCAGGACGGCCGCTTGCTCGTCGAACTCGCGGAAGCCTGCGGGCCGTGTCTCGACGGGCCCGGCGGGGATGCCTCTGGTGTCGGGCATCGGAGTCTCCTCGGGTGGGTGCGTGGGGCCCGGCGGCGGGAAGCGAGTCGGTGCACCATGGCGCGGTCGCATGTCCGGCCGCCGGACGATTGGTGACGTCACGCTGGAGGGACTCGAACCCCGACGCGACCCTTATAAGTGAGCCTGCTCTGCCAACTTAGCTACAGCGTGTCCGTGTTGAGTTGTGCAGGCCGCACCCCGCCCAGGGAGGGCTGGGGGGAACGGGGCGCGGCCCTGGGGTGGCGACCGGGCCGGGGGATTCAGCCCGGCCGCCGGTCTATGGGGTCAGGCCCGGGTGAGCAGCAGGAGCCGCTTGTGGGCCTTCGTCTTCACGTCGTCGTCGGCGCCTTCGAGGGCGGCCGTCGCGTGGGCGATCTCTTCGGTCATGGTCTTGCCGGGGCGGCGGGGCGCGACGTTGTCGAGGTGGGCGATGATCGCGTGCTCGGCGGCGTAGGCGGCGCGGCCGACCCGCTCAGACTCGGTGCGGAACTGGTCGTCGAGGGCGGCGATCCGGTTGGCGTGATCGCCCGGGATGCAGACCTGGCGGTTGGCGTGCTCGATGGCGACGAACACGTACAGCCGCATCCCGGTCAGAGTGACCGTCTCGAAGAAGTCACAGGCCAACAGGGCATCGGCTTGGGAGCGCAGGAAGTCGCCCCAGGTACTGGAGTTCCGTTCGGGCGCCGGGTCGATCTCGGTCTCCCTCAGGATCTCCCACACTGTGGAGGCGGCCACCTTCACCCCCAAACGAGCAACTCACCGTGCACTCTCCTGTAGCCCCAGCTGGGATTTTCGCGCGCCAGGCGCAGCGCCAGGGCTCTAACCGAGTGCACGGTGCGCGGTCGTCCCGGGCGCTTGGGTCGAGAACGGGCCGCGCGGCGGCGTGCGAGAACGTCGCAGTGCCATCGCAGCACCGTGTCCGGGCGCACCAGCAGCCGCGTCCTGCGCAGCACATGCCGTGGCAGCCGGTGCAGCAGCGCCGCCAGGAACGCCCCGCCACTCGGGGTGAACCGCACCCTCCGCTTGCCGAGTTGGCGTTGCAGCACCATGATCTGATGACGCAGGGCGAGGATCTCCGCGTCCATGTCCCGAGCGCTCATCGGCAGCAGGCGCAGCAGGCCGAATCCGTTCGTCACGCTCAGGTAGGCACGTCGTAACAGCACGGTCGATCATCATGCCGCGGTGATCGACAGTCACGTGAGGATGCCGGCGCGAGCGACCGCGGTCGACATCCCAGACACCGGCTACCAGCAGGGCGGATGAGTTTTCGGCGAGGGCACCCCGACAGCCACATCCTTCCGACTGCCCATCGACTGCGGCATCCAGCAGGACAGAGCCTGGGTCCAGTGAGCGTCTGCGCGTGCGGGAGATGCTCACCTACCTCGCCGCCGCACTCCCCCGGTTCCCCTTCCCCGCGGCCCGGCTGCTGGCCCTGCAATACGCCCAGCGCGTGAACCCTCACAGGCAGGTCCGACTGCCTTCGGGGCTGCTGCGCGGCATGCGCCTGTACGAGCGCCAGGAACTGTGGCAGGAACTGGCCCGCGCTCGCTGGCTTGCGCTGCCCGACCTTCGAGCGGCGTCTGTAGAGGTGCACCTGCTGGATGAGGCAGTCCTGGACCAGGCTCCCGGCCGCAGTGCACGCCGCCACGCCGCGCACTGGGCTTTGCGACCCGTGCCCTTGCTCCTGCCGCACACCGCACCACCCGCGGTGCGGCTGACCGCACTCGTGCTGGCCGCACACACCTGCGTCCAGGTCCACCACCACGCCGACATGGACGTCCTCGCCCGCCTGTGCGGCCACTCCCCCCACCAGATCGCAGAACCGATCGACCGGCTGACGACCACTCGCGTCCTGGCCGCCTGGCACCGCGATCGGGACATGGACGAAGTCCTGTGGCGACTCCCCCGCGAGTGCGCTCCACCCCGCTCTGTCGTACACCCCAGACAGCACCACGGGCACCGGCCCTGAGGCTCGACTCGAGCAAAAGACATCACTTCAAGAGAAACAACACACTTCACTCATCCGTACTACCTCTATGCTGGGCCATTCACTGCAGTGACCGCCGCTGTTCAATCAGCGGCCCGAGAACACATGCGCAAGGGCGCTCGGCGCCTGCGCACAGATCTGACACACCCGACCAGAAACGAGGAAGGTCAACATCATGCCGGACAGCACCATGGCAACCACCGGAGTGACGTCGCAGTACGCCGCCCAGGTGACCAGCGACCTCGAACTCAACGCTAAGGAGCAGGAACGCATCAGTTCGGACATCGCCGCGCTCCAGGAGCAGCTGGCTGCTCTGCAGCACGACCACTCCGTGTTGGTCAACGTACAGCAGGTGCTTGGCGTTTCGCCCACACCGGTTCAGCCTGCGGCCGCCCCGGGCAGCTCCACCGTCCCCACCCCCCGCAAGACGACCTCTGGTGAGCCCGGCACCGGCAAGCGGACGCGAGCCAAGAAGGCCGCCGACGCACAGGACCGCACCGCGGCCGAGAAGGCGGCGGCTGGCAAGAAGCCTGCGGGCAACGCCGTAGCCGCGAAGGCGGCCCGGCCCACGCTGGTCGAGCTCATCCGCAGCCATCTCACCAAGCAGAGCGAACCGCGCTCCGCTGCCGAAGTCACCACCGCACTCGAAACGGTCCACCCCGAGCGGGGCATCAAGACCACCGTCGTGCGCACCACCCTCGAAAACCTGGTGGCCAAGAACCAGGCCCAGCGCACCAAGCAGGGCTCCTCCGTCTACTACACCGCCCCCAACCTGGTCGGGCAGACGGCCGCAACGTCCCAAGACGAAGCGCAGTCCGAGCAGACCGAGTAAAACCGCAGGCAGCACGTTGCCGCTGCGGCGGCAGCTGGCTCAGCGGCAGGCCGCCGTTAGACGGCGGCCAGCTGCCCCACACGTCAGCCTGCACTGCCTCTGTCCTTGCCCGCCGTACCTGCCGCCAGGGCCTGGCGCGGCAGGCGGACGAGCAGAACAGCGGATGCGGATCGCCCTTGACGTCCCTATCGCCACCCTGCTCGAGGAGTACGACGCCCAAGCCGAGAAGAACCGGCAGGTCATCGCCGAACTCGACCTGGACACGCCCTCGAAGCGTGAGGGGAAGAGCGGGACATTCACCCTCCGCTGGATCCTTCACCATCTCATTGAGGAGACCGCCCGCCACAACGGACACCTCGACATCCTGCGCGAGCTGGCCGACGGCACCACTGGCAGTTAACCCTCCCCAGACACGGCGTGAGACCGATGGCCCGTGCAGCAATCGCTCGTACGACTGCACAGGCCTCGGTGTCCCCCTTGCTGGCCCACGCTCCTAAGGGTTTGCAGGGAATCAACGTGTTGCTTCCCGCTCCAGGGCTCGTTGACGTGGTATGCGCATCCCAGACGAAACCCGCGGCCAACTCGCTGTGAAGTTCACGGTGTTGTTCCCGCATCTGGACGAGCGGCAGCGGCGGCTGCTCATGGGTGCCGAGGCCCGGGTGCTGGGGCATGGCGGTATCCGGGCCGTCGCG
>NZ_JBSFJX010000356.1:0-5064 GCF_053598275.1 Streptomyces sp. NPDC001156
GGTGGAAGCGTGAGAACTCCCATCATCGCAGGTCAGCAGGCACCTCTCCTCGTTCCGCCATCCACAGACCCGCCGTCACGCGGTGGATCGAGGTTGAGTCCTTGACGTCCCCTCGCAGAAAGTGATCGACTTTGCTTCATGGCTTTGACGGCGCCGTCTTCAATCCGCCGGAGGGTCCGCAGAGTCCTCTGGGCAGCGGTTGCTTTGGTGTTGCTGGCAGCCGGCGGATGGCTGATCAACTACCGCCTGACCTACCACACGTTCGCCTGGTGGGAGGTTCCAGCTCGCATGAGCTTCTGCGGGCGCCATTACGAGCCGATCGACCACAGGAAGGCTCTACCCAAGGGCGACGGCACGATTAATCCTGTTTTCGTCGTGGAGCCGGCTGGCTGGCAGGTTTATAAGCAGACTTGGAGCAGCGGCCCGGAGTGTCCCGTCATCCTTCTTCTGCAACGCAACAACCACGACGTCGTCGTGTACTCATTGCTCGGCGGTCCGTGAGTTCACAAGCCGAAGAAAGTGAAAGGCCGCGACGCTGACCGGCGGGAACCGCAACGACGTCACCCAGCTGATCCCGCTGCACTGGTTCCGCCGCCTACGCTTCCGATCATGGCTCCCTACGCTGGCCCACGGATTGAGCAGGCTTGTGACCTGCCCGACGAGGCCCCGCGGGCAGCGAGCGGCCCGGGCCTCGGAAGACGCTTTGCGGATCGATCGCCATCCTCCTATTGACCTGTGCATTTTCCTCAACTGGGCACTCCGCTAAGGAGACTTCGAATGCGTATTCGACAGAGATGACCGCTTCTGCCGGGAGCGCCAGTCTTCGTGCCAGGAGTGCCAGGTGCCTCAGCCGCGTAGCGGCCGGAAGACGGCCAGCGGCTCCGCTTGGGAAGCTTGGGTCATCCAGCGCCGCCCCGTGAACGTCCTCGGGCACGTCATGCCAGTGTCCCGGTGGTCGCGGACAGGCGCCGGGATTCCCCAGGGGGGCCTGCGCGAAAAGCGTGGGCCAGCGCTCGTCGAGACGCTGGCCCAGGCCCTATCTACGCCGCCGTTGCCGGTGTCCCGGGACGCCGTCAGGCGGGGCGGATGTTCTCCGCCTGGGGACCCTTCTGGCCCTGCGTGACGTCGAAGCTCACCCGCTGGCCTTCCTGCAGCTCGCGGAAGCCCTGGGCGGCGATGTTCGAGTAGTGCGCGAAGACGTCGGGGCCGCCGCCGTCCTGCTGGATGAACCCGAAGCCCTTTTCCGCGTTGAACCACTTCACGGTACCGGTGGCCATGCTTTTCTCCTCACATGGGTCGTCTAGTGTTCCACTCCGCGTGGAACCCTGGTTGCTGAAATGACCCATCCGGAGCACACCGGGAAAACAAAATACGCCTGAAGGTCATATACCGTCAGGCGCACACTGATTTTCATGGGTACCAACTGCAACTAAGCTCAAACTAGCACGGATCCGTGTGTGGTGCGGGTCCAGCGAGACCGTCGTGGACTGCCCCGTCGAGGGCGGAGATCGTCAGCCGACTGGTTCCGGTCGCAGAACCGCACAGACAGACAGGTACGGCTGTGCGCAGCAGATATGGGTGACGCCGACATGTGACGCTCAGCCCCTTGCGCTTGAAGACGATCCGTCCGAGCGGCGGTCGTATCCGGACTTGACCGAGGGATACGACCTGCTCAGGGCTATCCGACTACCGGGGGCGTGATCTTCACAGACGTGTTCCCCTGAGCCTGAGGCGGCCTTGATCCGCAGTAGCACTTCGTAGGTCGAAATCTGTACGTTGCGAGTGCCCCCGTTGGGATGAGCCCCAGGCTGTCCTGCTCTGGGCACTTGTTGCCCGCCTCGCCAAGACACCAGAAAATGTGCGCGGCGTTGGATGTGCCGTTCATCAGGTTGACCGGGGCGACGTTTTCGGGGTCGGTCGGATCCGGGTTTGCAGCCGGCGAGGCAGAGGACGGCCAGACTCAGGAGAACCTGCTGGGCAGCCATTGAGGCGCAGAAGGTTGGTCGGACAGTCGTAGGGGGCCGTCGGCAGCCACCTTCGGTTTTTATGGTTGCTGTAATTCGCTGCCGTAGTGCAACTGGGTAAGGCCCTTACGGGATGCTTGGTTCACTGGCCGCTCCCGGTGAGTGACCGGCGCCAGGTGGCGTCGGCCAGTAGGCGCAGGCCGTTGTGCCAGGCACTCGTCCTCGTCACCGAGGCACGCGCAGCCTGCCAACGGCACGCCCGCCGAATGGCCACCCCCGCCCGCCGCAGCCGAACCCGTTCGGGAAGGGGAGAAACGACCACGGTGACCCGGCGCGGCGGACAGCCGCCGGGCAGCGGTGCGCAGGCCTGCGTGGCGGATGCCGGCGGCAGTGCGCGTCCGCCGCTGCCCGCTCATGCGTGGAAGGCGCCGCGATGCGGGCCGATGTCCGGGTCGAGTTCGTGGATCATCTTGCGAGCGTCCTCGAGGATGCCCGCCGTGCACAGCACCTTCCAGTCCGCATAGCCGGGCGACTGGTCGAGGGCGGTACGCGAGAAGGCGGCCTCGGCGGCAACGAGGACAGCCCTGAGCCGCTGGAGCAGGTCCGTGTCGGGTGGGTTTTCCACAGCGTGGACGTCGGCCAGCAGACCGAGCAGGGCGGCGAGGTCGGCCAGGACCCGGTCCAGACCCGGCGGGGCGCTCGCGGGTGCGGGCGGCAGATGGCTGTCGTGCTGGTCCCCACGAAGGGGCGGTCGACCTTCACGGAAGGTCAGGTTGTACAGGCCCCGGGTGATGCCGCGGACCTGGTGCCCGACGTGGTCCAGACACTGGGTGGCCTCGGCAAGCCGATCGATCCGGGGCCGGGCCATGCCTGCGCGGGGGCGGAACCGAATGGCGTCCTCCGCTTCGCGCACCGCCTTGCGGACCGACTCCAGTCGCTTGGACAGCTCCCGGGCACGGCTGACCCACTGCCCGCTGTACGCCGCCCAGTCACCCGCGGCGAGCTGGTCGGACACCTGGGTCAGCAGGTCGGCGATCTGCCGGGTCAGACGGGCCAGTTCCTCGCCCGCGCGCCGAGTGAATCCAGGTGCGGGCAGCAGGAGGCCGACCAGGGTGCCGATGAGGACGCCCACCACGTTGTCCTCCAGGCGGGTCGCACCGTATCCGAAGTGAGCGGCCGTGCCCATCACCAGCACCGCGGTCAAGGCGACCTGATGCATCTGCGGTCCGAGCCGCAGCAGCCTCCCCGCATACATACCGATCAGGGTGGCAAACAGCACCGTGACCGCGTTCACACCCAGCGACGCGGCGGCTGCCACGCCCAGCAGGAACCCGACACCGATCCCGGCCGCACGCTGGAGGCTTTTGCGCGCGGTTGCGAACGGCGTCGCGTGCGCCCCCAGAATCGCCCCCGCGGGCGCGAGCGAGGCCGAGTCGGAATGCAGCAGTGCGGTCGCGATCCACCAGGAGAGCCCGGCGGCGACGGCGGTACGCACCACCATCGCTCCATCCCCGAACCCGGCCACCATCCGGGAGCGCACCGCAGCGGTGCGTGGACGAGTATCCATGGGGGCTCTCCTCGTACCGTGCCGGGTTCCTCAGCCATCCGCCGAGGGGGAACTCGTCGGGCCGCCGGCCTACATCCTCCGCCCCCGTGCGCGCCGGACGCCGTCAGCCGCAGTGCCGTGTCGATCAACGGCACATGGCTGAACGCCTGAGGGAAGTTCCCGACCTGCCGTTGCAGCCATGGGTCCCACTCCTCGGCGAGCAGGGGTAGAGACAGTTGGCCGTCGGGCAGCGCGAGCGCGGGGTAGCTGGTCGCGGCGCCCACGATGCCCGAGACGACGAGAACGGCGAGCGCGTAGGCGGCGCCGGACACGAGGAAGGGTCCGGCGAGGGTGGGATGCCGAGGGACTGGGCGAGGCCCGCGGTCGGGGCGGCGAGATCGGGGCCGGCCACGGCGCACAGGGTGGTCGCGACTCGGCGCAATCACTTCCAGCGTTGAGAGGCGACAACACCCCCTGCCTGGAAGCATCCGGTACGCGAGCCGGATCGGCAGAACTCCCTACTGTCCGCCCGCGTCGGTCGCAGGGGCGTTCACCTGCGTTCGTGGGCGGCTTGCCTACGGGAAGGGCCCGGCACACGGTCTCGGCTGAACGACGGTGAACGGGGCTGAATCAGACAGGAACTGAGACGGCCCCCGGTCAGCTGTCTAGACCACCGCACGCCTGGGAGCTAGGCCGCCTTGGGCCGAGCCGTCTGCGTGCCCGAGGCGGGCTCCTGGGCATCCTCGAGCAGGAAAGTCTCCTCTTCCCCGAAGTCCGGGGCCTGGAAGGGGTTTGTCGTCGGAGGCGGCGATGCGGCAGTGGCACACCGGGGTTGCCCTTCCAGGGCGGAGAACAGCGACGTCAGGTCGATGAGATGTCTCTCTTTCGTTACAGGTCCCTGAGGGGGCCTGGCGTTCCGTGGCCGGGCACAGCGGTCCTACAGCTTGGTCATCTTGGCGTACGGGCTCAAGATCCGCATTTGCGCCGAGCCGAAATCCACGAGTGCCGCGATTCCGTCCTCGATGCCGATCACCCGGCCGAGGCCATACGTGTCGTGCGTGACCTGATCGCCCACGGCGAAGTGCTTAGGAGCCGGCGTGACCGGGGCCTTGAAGGGGCTGGTAGGCAAGTGACGCTTCGGTGCAGCAGGCTTTGTCATCGCCCCTAGTATGCACCCACGAACTACGCTGGTGGCAGACTCTCAAGGGCATGAGTAGCTGATCGTTAGACTCCACCCCTGCAAGAGCCGAACCTGCCGTCCGCCGAAGCGCCGCCGCGTCTGAGGCACGGCTTGCCTGAGGATTCAGGCGGTACCTCCCCATCAGGAGTCGTACCGCCCGTACCCTTGCAGTACCCGCATCCTGCCGGTGCGGCCCCGTCGGGCGTCATATAGCGGGCGTCCACGACTGAAGGATCTGATCCACAGATGCTGATCGCTCAGCGACCCTCGTTGACCGAAGAGGTCGTCGACGAGTTCCGTTCCCGGTTCGTGATCGAGCCGCTGGAGCCGGGCTTCGGCTACACCCTCGGTAACTCCCTCCGCCGCACCCTCCT
>NZ_JBSFJX010000357.1:0-5013 GCF_053598275.1 Streptomyces sp. NPDC001156
CCTTGCCTCAGCAACAAGTTGATCTATCAGGACGTCCCGTTGCGTCATTCACCAGGGCTTGACCTGCACCTCAACACTCAAACGCAACGGTGTTGATTGGTGCACTCATCCCGCACAGAGCGTATGAACGTTCCCCGTGCGGGTTGCAGTTGGGGCTGCGTGGAGGGGCCTTGGCCACGGTGATGCCTTCGCTGGCGAAGACGGCATTGAACGCGGCGATGAACTTCGCATCCCGGTCCCGAATGAGGTGGGTGAAGTCGGTGGCGCGATCACCGAGCTGCCACAGGAGTTGACGGGCTTGCTGGGCGGTCCAGGCCGCGGTGGGGTGGGCGGTGACGCCGAGGATGTACACGGTACGGGTGCGCACTTCCATGACGAACAGCGCGTACAGCCGCTGCAAGTCGATAGTGTCCGCATGGAACAGATCAGCGGCGAGCAGCCCGTGCGCGTGGGCCTTGAGGAAAGCAGTCCACTCGCCGCGTGCCGGATGGCGCCGAGGTGCGGATCCGAGGCCAGCGGCGCGCAGGACCCGGCGCACCGTGGCCGGGCTGACCTTGTGGCCGAGTCGGCGCAGCTCGCCGTGCACTCGGCGGAACCCCCACCGCGGGTTCTCAGTGCCGAGCCGGGTGATCAGCTCGCGCAACTCCTCGGACACGGGCGGGCGCCCCGGGGACGACGGCTGCGTCCACTTGTGCTTGATCAGCCGCCGGTGCCAGGCGAGGAGGGTGCGCGGGGAGACGATCCGGTGGGCGCGCAGTGGCCGGTGCAGCAGTTGGGCGAGGGCGGCGAGTAGGGCGCGGTCTGCCCAGCGAGGTTTCGGGGCGGCGACCTGGCGGCGCAGGACCGCCACCTCGTGCCGCAAGATCAGCATTTCGGCGTCCTTGGCGGCGGAGGAACGGGAGAGCAGGAACAGCCACGCGAAGATCCGCGTGGCGCACAGGTAGAGCAGTCGCACGAGCATATGCACCCAGAGTGCCCTATCAGCGTCCACGGCCATCGTCACTGGTCAGAGCCGGTGCAGATATTCTGGAGCGGTACGGGCGCCGAGTACGACGGATTGCATTGACGCCGTGGTGCCCCAGCTAGCAAATCGCTAGCATGAGTGCTATGGCCACCACTCAGCTCAACACGCGCGTCCCGAAGGAGTTGGCCGACAAGGTCCGCGCCTCCGCGCAACGCGCCGGCATGTCCATCAACGACTACGTCACGGAAGTCCTCGCCGCCGACCAGGCCGCCGCGGACGGCACTGATGAGATGCGGGAGGCCCGCGCCCGCATGCACGCCGCCGTCGCCTACCGAAAGTGGCTTGAAGGCGGACGCCGCGAAGACGGCGCCATGAGCATGGATGAGGTCTTCGGCGAGTGACGGCGATCCCCGCGCGGTTCGCCGCACACGTCGGCGAGACCATCAAGAACCTGCCCGGCCCCGACAAGGAAGAGCTGCACGACGCCGTGATCCGCGCGTGCAACGACCCGTGGTCGTGGCCGCAGGCCGACAAGTACGACGGTATGGATGAGGCGGTGCGCGTCATCACGACGCGCACCGCCATCGTCCACTACGTGATCATCCCGGGCCCCGACCCTCACCTGTGGGTGTTCGCCATCACTGTCTGACCTCCGCCACGGACGTCTTGTCCCGCAGCAGCGCCAGCACCGCATCCCCGTCGGCGGTGGGCTGCCGGTCACGCCAGGGTGATGCGCATACCTCCCTCGATCAGGGCTTCGAGGACCTCGGCAGACAGGTCGTGCACTCTGGCCGTCCGGTGCAACGACGCCCGCCGCCACGCATGACGCCACCTTGAGAGCTTCATTTCGTCGGTAGCCCCGGTTTCCAGACGCGTCCGGCAACGGCCCAAGGGCAGGGGTCAGCGTGCCTGCCTGGGGCTGCGTCCGCCCCGTCCACGCGAGCGCGATCCACGGCGTGACCGCCGCCGCACCCCCTCTCCCCCGCCGTCAGCGCCGATGCCGGCGCCTTGCGAGGAGAAGCCGCCCGGAACGCTTGCGGGATGAGGGGCGGCAGGCTGCGCGGCGGGTGGGGTGGCGGGCCGGGTTCACGGGGCGCGGGCGAGGACGGTGGTGTGCGTCATCAGCGGGGCGCAGGTGGCACACACTTCTGCGAGGGTCCACACCTGGCCCACGCTGGGGTCGTGGCGCAGGACCAGGACGACCGCACCCGTGCACTGGGGGACCTTGGCTGCCGGGTGCGCGGAGCACTGCTGGGCCCGGCAGTGACAGGCGGCGTTGGGTCGCACGGTAGCCGTTTTGGCGTGCGCGGCAGCGTGCTGGGCGGCGAAGGCGCGCAGCGCCGCAAGGTCCCTCGAGCGGGGCGGCATCCGGCACCCGGCGGTGCTGCAGGTGACGATCGCCGTGCGGTCGGCGTGGCCGGTGAGCCTGATCGTCCAGGACCGTCCGGGGAGGCGCGCGGCGGTGGATGCTTCGCTGTACGCGGTCGTGGTCACAGGGCTCCGTGAGGTGACTCCCGTGGTGTGGACACTCTGACAATGGATCTTGTGGTCCGAGGAAGGGTGTCCTGGTGGGACGTAAGTCTCCGTATCCGGCGGAGTTCAGGAATGATGCGGTGGCGTTGTACCGCGCGGCGGGCGGGAAGCGCACGTATGCGGCGGTCGCGGCGGATGTCGGGGTGACCGGCGAGACACTGCGCAGTTGGGTGCGGCAGGCCGACGAACTGGCCGGCCGCAGCAACCGCGACGAGCAGGCCACCGCCGAAAGCAGGGATGAGGAACTGGCCCGGCTGCGAGCGGAGAACGGCCGGCTGCGCAAGGCCGAGAAGGAGTGAGAACTCGAGCGGGAGATCCTGCGCCGGGCGGCCCAATATTTCGCGAAGGAGATGAGGGCATGACCCTCCGCTGGGACTTCATCTCCACCTATCGCACCGACTTCGGTGTCCAGCGGATGTGCCGGGTCCTTCAGGTCTCGCGCTCTGGCTTCTACCGGTGGATCGCCGGCGCGAAGGCCCGCGAGGTCCGGCAGGACGCCGAGGCGGCCCTGGTCGCGGAGATCCGCGAGATCCACACCGAGCACAAGGGCACGTACGGAGTGCGGCGTGTGCACGCCGAGCTGCGGGGCTTCGGGCACACCGTGAACCGCAAGCGCGTCGAGCGCCTCATGCGCAAGCACGGCCTTCAGGGCCTGCATCTGCGGCGCCGCAAACGCACCACCGTCCCGGACCGGCTCGCACCACCTGCCCCCGACCTCGTCCAACGCGACTTCCACGCTCGGCAGTTGAATGAGAAGTGGTGCGGCGACATCACATACGTGCAGGTCGGCGGCACCTGGCTGTATCTCGCCTGCGTCCTGGACGTCTGCTCACGCCGGGTACTGGGCTGGTCGATGGCCACCCACATGCGCACCGAACTGGTCACCGACGCCCTCAAGATGGCCGTGGCCACCCGCGGTGGCAGCGTGGACGGGGTGATCTTCCATGCGGACCGCGGCTCGCAGTACACCTCTGCCGCGTTCGCGCAGGTCTGTGACGGCTTCACGATCCGCAGGAGCATGGGCCGAGTCGGCTCGAGTTACGACAATGCCCTCGCCGAGAGTTTCTGGCAGGGACTCAAGAGGGAGACGATGCACCAGAGGCTGTTCTCGACGGTGCGTCAGGCGCGACTGGAGATCTTCCAGTGGCTCACGTACTACAACGCCCGCAGGCGTCACAGCTCCCTCAACTACCTCTCGCCTGTGGAGTTCGAACAGCAGCACCTGCGAGCAGCTAAACTGTCACTCACGGCATGAGCCGCTGTGTCCACACTCCGAGGGACGCCTCAGCTCACCCTGATCACGGGCCGCACCAGGTGCCGCTGTGGTTCTTGTGGGATGGGCGAGCAGTGTGGATGTGCACCAGCGCCACATCCGTTGCTGCGCGGAACGTCCGCAAAGAGCCGCGTGTGCGCCTGGCGCTACCGGACACCTTCGACGTGGTGCTCCTCCAGGGTGAGGCGGAGTGCTTCCCGGACCAGGAGGTGCCCGGAGGCGCAGCGGAGGCGTTCGCCGACAAGTTCGGGTGGGACCCACGCGTGGAAGAGGGTTGGGAGCTGTTCGGTTTCGGATGTGCAGGAGTGTGTGTGAGTGTGCACGAGCATGTACTTGTTCGTGGTGTTGCAGCGCGCACGACGCATGGCGGGCACTGTCAGTGCCGGCCTGTACCGTTCTTCCTGTTGCTGATCAAGCGTTGGGGAGGGGGCACATCGATGCGAGGTGAGTCGCTGCGCACGATCGCTGCCCCCTTCGTGGCCGTCGGCCCGTCCGGCGTGGCGATCCGCACCCGCATCAAGGGCCTCACACCGGACGACGAGCAGGTGTTACGTCTGGTCGGCGCACATCTGGGGTCGCTGGCCTCGAGGGATCTCAAACGCCGGTGCGCCGAGGGCCTGGAGCACTCCGCGGATACATGGGCCAGGCGCAAGCGGGCCCTGACCGACACGTCGTCCTCGCGATGGGCCGGTTCGATCACGAAGGCCACCCACGATCAGTGGGCGCTGGCGCGGCGTGCCCAGCTCGCGCACATCCGCAGCCTTGAGGCCGGCATCAAGACGATCGCGCACCGGTTGTCGCTGCCGGTGGGCGAGAAGGGCTCGAAGCGGGCTCCGGGCGGATACCGCACCCGGCAGGAGTGGTTCCAAAAGACCCGGCGACTGCATCTGCTGAAGGATCGGCTGGAGCGGGAGCGGGCCGATCACGAGGTGGGGCGGGTGCGGGTGGTGCGGGGCGGCAAACGCCTGCTCAACACCCGACACCACCTCGACGCGGCGCAGCTCACCAGGCACGCATGGCGACAGCGCTGGGAGGCTGAACGCTGGTTCCTGCAGGCGGACGGCGAATCGGGCAAGCGGTTCGGCAATGAGACGATCCGCGTCACGCCCGACGGCGAAGTGTCACTGAAGCTGCCTGCCCCGCTTGCGCACCTGGCGAACGCCCCGCACGGCCGGTACGTCCTCGCCTAATGGGACTTGCCGGGTCGGAGAGACTCGGTGCCGTAGCCGCCAGCAGGTGAGCA
>NZ_JBSFJX010000358.1:0-5013 GCF_053598275.1 Streptomyces sp. NPDC001156
GGCGGCGTAGGGGGTGGAGACCGCGTCGGGGATGATCGCGGCCTGGTCGAAGGGGAGGCTGTCGGGGATGGGGATGAGGGTGTCCTCGCGGGCGAGGGTGTACTGGGCCCAGCCGCCGTCGTAGTCGATGCCGGCGGTGAGCATCTGGGTGCAGGGGCGGTGGCGCACGCAGCCGGCGCAATGGCCGCAGGTCTTGCCGGCCTCCAGGGTGACGCGGGTGCCGACGGTCAGGCCGCGCTTGAGGTCGGGGCCGAGCGTGTGGATCACACCGGAGACCTCGTGTCCGACAGTGACCGTGTCGGAGGTGGCGAACAGCGGGACGAGGGAGCCGTCGATCAGGTGGACGTCCGAGAGGCAGACGCCGGCGGCCTTGACCTCGATGAGGACCTCGCCCGGACCGGGCACGGGGACGGGGACCTCCTCCACAAGGAACTTCTTGCTGTCCAGGTGGAAGCGTCCGGCGAGCATGGTGTCCATGAAGATCTGCTTTCTGTGAGCGGCACTCCCGGCAGTTCGGACCGACGGGTGCCGTGTGGTGTCTGACGGGCTTGTGGTGGCCGGGAGGCGTGCGGGGTGGCAGGACTGCGCCGCACGCCTCCCGGCGTCTGAGGTCAGGCGAAGACGTCCTGCTGGTAGCGCTCGTCGGCCTCGAGCTGGGCGAGCCACTGCTGGGCGGCCTCGTCGTCGCTGCCGGTGTGCTGGCGGTAGATCGCGGCGAGCGCCTCGCGTACAGCGGGTGCCATGCGGCGGCCGTCACCGCAGACGTAGAGGTACGCGCCCTCTTCGAGGGCCTGCCACACCGTGTCGGCGGCGCCTGCGATGGCGTTCTGCACGAACCGGGCGGGGTGGCCAGTCACCGCGGAGAAGGCGGTGTGCACCTGCGCGATCCCGGCCCGCTCCCAGTCCTGCATCTCCTGGCGGTAGAAGTAGTCGTGCTCAGGGTGGCGGCAGCCGACGAAGACCTGCGAGAGACCGACCTCGGTGCCGTTCTCGTGCTGGTGGGCCCGCTCCTCCAGGAAGCCGCGCAGCGGTGCGATGCCGGTGCCAGGGCCGATCAGGATCAGCGGCGTGGCGGGGTCGGCCGGCGGGGCGAACGTCGGGGACGGGACGCGGACGTAGCCGTAGATGACGTCACCGGGTTCGAGGTCTGCGATGTAGGAGGAGCACACGCCGCGGTACTGGCCGTCGCCGGACAGCGCCGGGCCCTCCAGCAGGCCGACGGTCAGGCGCACATGACGCGGGTCGGCCGACGGGGCGGACGAGATGGAGTAGAAGCGCGGACGGATCGGGCCCATCATCTCCAGGAACACCGCCAGCGGCACCTCGACCGCCGTAAAGCGCTCCAGCAGGCCCAGCACCGAGACGCGCTTGCCGAGGATCTCCTTGCTGTAGCGCTCCTCGGCCTCCTCGGTGTCGGCTGTGTACGCCTGGAGCTGCGGCCTGGTCCACGGGCACTGGGTGTACTCGGCGAGCGTCTGGATCTGGGAGCGGGTGGCCACGTCCTGCAGCTCCAGGAACTCGGTGAGCAGCAGGCCGGCTGTGACCGGGGTGCCCACCGGCAGGTGGGTGCGGCCACCGGCCGGCTGGTCCAGGCGCAGGGCCTGGTCGCGGTCGACGCCGAGGCGGCCGAGGGCGCGGTTGACCAGCGCGGGCTCGTTCTTGGCGAAGACGGCCAGGTGGTTGCCGGTGTCGTAGGTGACGCCCTCGGGGAGCTCGATGGTGATGGACTTCGCGGACGGGCGCGGCGGCTCGATCTGGAAGTCCCACAGCCCGGTCGCGTCGGCCACGAGTTCCTCGTTGGCGACCACGGTCAGGGGGTAGGCCTGCTCGGAGACGATGGCGGGGCGTACGTCCGCCTCGGTCAGCAGCTGCACCTGGTAGCGGGGCGCGCCGTCGTCGGAGGTGTCGGCGGCGTACTCCTCGGCCAGGGTGGCCCACAGGGTGTCCATCCAGCGGGTGGCCATGCCGTCGAAGTCGCCGGCGGCATCCGCGATGCCGCGCTCGATGACGGGGGTGGCGCCGGCGGCCAGCAGCCCTTCCTCGATCCGCTTGGGGAAGGCCTGGTAGGTCGCCACCCACTGGGTGTTGCCGGCGCCCAGCAGCGCGAACCGCACGTTCGACAGTGAGCCCTCGGGCAGCCCGGTCGCGATCAGGTCGTCGAAGCGCTGGGCGTTGTCGGGTGCCTTGCCGTTGTAGCTGGCGGCGACGACGACCAGCAGGCCCTCGGTGGGCAGGTTGTCGCCCAGCTGGTCCAGGCTCGTCAGCGTCGTGCCGAATCCGGAGCGCTCGCTGCGGTCGGCGATGGTGCGCGCCAGGTCCTCGCACGAGCCCAGGCTGGAGGCGTAGGCGACGGTCAGGTTCACCCCGACACCGCTGACCGCGGCCTGCTGCTGCTCAGCATCGCTGTGCAGGTCCGCGGCGCCGAAAACGGTCCGCTCGTGCTCCTGGCGGGTCCGCACGACGAGGTTGAAGTCGCCGGGCTTGCGCGTCAGCGCTTCCCGGGCGTCCATCTTGTAGTCGTCCGGGTCGGAGAACTTGAGCTTCTGCAGGACGAGCGCGAGGGCGAGGCGAGCTTCGGTGAGCGCGAACTGGCGACCGATGCAGGCACGCACGCCGTTGCCGAACGGCTTGTAGGCGTGCGGGTGCTGCTGGGCCCGGTTCTCCGGCAGCCACCGGTCGATGTCGAACTCCTCCGGCCGCTCCCACGCCTTGGGGTGGGTGTGCAGCGGGCCCTCCAGGATGAGGACCTTCGTACCCTTCTTCAGCTCGTACCGGCCGCCGATGACGGTGTCCTCCCGCGCCGTCTTGCCGAATAGCGGGATGGGAGCCCACAGGCGCAGGGTCTCGTCCAGGATGCGCGGGATGATGTCCAGTTGCATGATCGTGTCGTAGTCCGGGACGGTGTCGCCGGGCAGCAGGCGGTCGACCTCGGCGTAGGCCTGGGCCAGGACGTGCGGGTTGCGCATCAGCGAGTAGGTGGCGAAGGACAGCAGGCCGCTGGTGGTCTCGTGACCGGCGATCAGGAACGTCAGCACCTGGTCGCGGACGTTGTCGTCGGCCAGCGGCTTGCCGGTCTCCGGGTCGGTGGCCTCCAGCATCAGGCCCAGCAGGTCCTCCTCACCGGTGCCCTTCCCCTCGCGGCGCTCCTTGATCACACTCTCGACCAAGTCCTGCATCAGCTGGATGTTCTCGCGGTACTTCTTGTCGTCCGCCTTGCGGAGCTTGGTCATCATCGGCAGTTCCTGCGAGCGCCGCAGCGACTCGATCAGCGCGCCCAGCAGCGCGTTGAGGAAGGGGTGCAGCTCCTCCTTGTCGAAGGAGTCGAACCGGTAGCCGAACCCGGACAGGGCGATGGTGTCCAGGGTGAGCCGGGTGTAGTCGTCGGTGATGTTGACCGGCTGCCCCTCCCTGCGTTCCCACTTGCCCGCCAGGTTCTGGGCGATCTCCAGCATCTGCCCGAAGTAGGCCTTCATGGCCCGCTGACTGAACGCCGGCAGCAGGACACGGTGCGCCATGCCCCATTCCTCTTCGTGCTGGTGGGCCGTGAACAGCCCCGCGCCCGCGAAGTCCCGGACGTGGTACAGCGGCGTCTTCTCGATCTGCTTGAAGAACCGCGTCTCGTCGGAGACCTCGGCCACCAGGTCCGGGTCGTAGACGAAGACCTGCTCGATCCCGGCGATGTCCAAGCTGAAGATGCCCTCGGGGAACTGCTTGGACAGCTCGGCGAAGTAGGCGAACGGGTTGGTGCCGGGAATCTGCGTCGTGTGGCCGAGGAGGGGGACCCCACGCGGGGACCGTATGGGGCGAAGGTCGTTCGCGGAGTGCGTGGTCATGGCTTGCTCCTTCGACGGGGAGAGAGGGATGGGCAAGGGCGCCGGGCGATGCCGCGCTGGACGAAAACATACGTCGTATGGAAGTAGTAGAAACATACGTCGTATGGAAAGTCAAGCGCGGCCGGGGCCATACGTGCGGGCGCTCCGGCACCCGCGGCCGCGCCAGTTCCGTACGTCGTACGAAACTGGTACCGTACGGGGTATGGAAAAGGCGAAGCGTCCCCCGCGGGGAACAAGGAAGAGAGACGTTCCTCTGACCGAGGCCGGGATCTATGCCGCCGCCCTGCAGCTCATCGACGCGGACGGGGTCGAGGCGCTCACCATGCGCAAACTCGCCACCGTGCTGGATGCGAACCCGATGTCGCTGTACCACCACGTGCCGAACAAGGACGCCCTGCTGCACGGCGTGGCGAGAATGGTCGGCGCCCAGTTCCGCACCGTGACGCTGGAGGACTCTCCCTGGCAGGAGCGCATCCGCCTGCTCGCCACGGATTTCCGGACGCTGGCACACCGTCACCCCAAGCTCATGGCCTACTCGTTCAGCCAGCCGGACTTCATCCAGCCCGAAGACCCCTTCTGGGCTGCGCTCACCGCGACGCTGGACTCCGCAGGGGTGCCGCACGCAGAGGTCCCGCAGATCGCCGCTGTCATGTGCGCTGTTGTCATCGGCGTCCTCACCGCCGAACTCAACGGCGCGCTCCACCAGTGGTCGAACCTCACGCCCCCCGCCCCCGCTCCCAGCGAAAACGGGCCCACGGAGACAGGCCCTGACGAGGACCGCATGTTCCGCCTGGTGCTGGACACGATCATCACGGGCCTGGAAAGCCGGCTCACCGCCGATCGTGACGGCCGGCGCGCCGGCCAATGAGTCCGCAGTCCTGAGGCGACCTGCCCGCTTGAGGCAGGCCCCAGGGCGGGCGAGCTCAGGCGGCGGCGCACAAGGAGGCATCCATCACACCCGAAAGGCCGTCTCGATGCGGCCGCCGCGGATGCGCGATGTGCTGCGGCTGGGCCGGGCGGCCGATCTGCGGCCCAAGACAGCGCTCAGTGTCCTGCTCGCGATGGCCGTGCCAAGTCTGGTGCTGCTAGACGAGTCTTTCCGAACACGGTCAGTGGTCGTAGGCGGTCAGTGACCGGCTGACCGCCTGCCCGGTCTGGAAGTTGTGCCAAATCGCGGCGG
>NZ_JBSFJX010000359.1:0-5008 GCF_053598275.1 Streptomyces sp. NPDC001156
AGCACTACACAACCTCAAACTCGACGTCCGGTAACCGCAGCACCCACCCCGGCAAGGCCCACCTCACCCCGCATTACGGGATACCTCTTAGCCGGTGCGCGGCTGTGCGGCCGGGGGTTCTCCCCGGCCGACGGCCGGCCCGCGAGACCCGTCAACCGTCCCTCGAAGGGGCGTCGTCCGGCCCCGATCAGGTTAGGGCCGGTTCGCGTGTCCGAAAGCGTTTCGGAAGCACCCGTAAGACCGGGATCACGCCGCAGACCGGGATCACGCCGCTTGTGCCCCCTGGTGACCATGCCGCCGTGGCCGGTGCCGCCGGGCACCGGCGTGGTCGGTGCCGCTGACGGGTCGGCACGGGTGACGCCCTGCACGTACTGTGGCGAGGTGCCTAAGACCCGTGGATACCTCGCCGAAGGCCCCCGTGTGGGCATACGCCACTTCACCTACGAGGACGAGGCCGAGTTCACCGCCCGGGCGCGGGAGAGCAAGGATCTGCATCACCCGTGGCTGTACCCGCCGACCAGCGCGGAGGCCTACGTCGGCTACGCCGGACGGCTGATCCAGGACCCCACGCGGGCGGGATTCCTGGTGTGCGAGAAGGAGAGCGGGGGCATCGCCGGGTTCATCAACATCAACAACATCGTCGAGGGCGGCTTCCTGTGCGGTGCTCTCGGCTACGGCGCCTTCGCACACGCCGCCGGGCGTGGGCTGATGGCGGAGGGACTCGGCCTGGTGGTGCGGTACGCCTTCGGACCCATGAGGCTGCACCGCCTCGAGATCAATGTGCAGCCGGGCAACGCGGCCTCGATCGCCCTCGCCCGGCGCTGCGGCTTCCGCCTCGAGGGCTTCTCCCCGGACATGATCTACGTCGACGGGGCCTGGCGGGACCATGAGCGCTGGGCCATCACCGTCGAGATGGTCGGCAGGTGAGCGGGACGCGTACGCGTGTCGCCCCGGACGCTCCCACCGACCTGGGCCTGAGCCCACCGGCCCCCGCACCGCCTGCCTCCCCACGACGCGCCGGCCTCCACAGCACTGTCCAGGACCCCGATCCGCGCCTGGAGAGCCCGGCCGGGACGCTCCTCGTGCAGGCGGCTGTGTCCTCCTTTGCGGAATCCTGACCGGCACGCACCCTGGTCGGCTCGGCGGCGGGCGGGTTCCATGGTGATGGTGACGACCATCCGACGGGACGCAATGACGCTGCCCGCCGCGGCGCTGGGCCCGGACAATCCGCTGCCCCCGCTGCGGCCGCTCGACGAGATGCACCGCATCGAGGACCGCGACAGAGAGGACCTGCCGGGCGACATGGCCCGGCAGATCGGCTACGCGCCGCTGCACAGCCTGCTGCCCGTGCGGGTCAGGGACGGTTACGGCAGAGCGCGGGAGTCCCAGGACCTGGACACCCTCGTGATCGAGAACGACCGGTTGCGCGTCACGGTCCTCCCCGGTCTCGGCGGGCGGATCGCGTCGCTGTTCCACAAGCCGACCGGCCGCGAACTCCTCTACCGCAACCCGGTGTTCCAGCCCGCGTGCTTCGCGCTCAACGGCGCCTGGTTCTCCGGCGGCATCGAGTGGAACATCGGTGCCACGGGGCACACGGCCCTCTCCTGCTCACCCCTGCACGCGGCCCGCGTCACCGCGCCGGACGGCGGCCCCATGCTGCGCCTGTGGGAGTGGGAACGCCTGCGCGACCTGCCCTTCCAGGTCGACCTGTGGCTGCCGGAGGGGTCCGACTTCCTGTACGTCGGCGTCCGCATCCGCAATCCGCACGAGAAACCCGCGCCCGTGTACTGGTGGTCCAACATCGCGGTCCCCGAGGAGTGCCGGGTCCTGGCCCCGGCGGACGAGGCGTGGCACTTCGGGTACACCCGCCGGCTGAGTCGGGTCCCGATGCCCGTGTACGACGGTGTGGACCGCACCTACCCCACGAACAGCGTCCACCCCGCCGACCACTTCTACGAGGTGCCCGACGGACGGCGCCGCTGGATCGCCGCGCTCGGCGAGGACGGCAGCGGACTGGTGCAGACGTCCACCGATGTGCTGCGCGGGCGGAAGCTGTTCGTGTGGGGCACGGGCACCGGCGGGCGCCGCTGGCAGGAATGGCTCACCGAACCGGGAACCGGCGGCTACTGCGAGATCCAGGCCGGTCTCGCCCGCACCCAACTGGAGCACGTACGGCTCGACGCCGGGAGCGAGGTGTCGTGGCTGGAGGCGTACGGGCCGATGAACACGGCGCGGGAGGGGGAGTGGGCCGCCGTTCTGGAGGGGGCCGAGGCCGGGCTCGAGGCCGCGCTGCCGCGCGCCGCGGTCGAGGCGGCGTACGAGCAGTGGCGGCCCTGCGCCGACGCCGAACCCGGCGAGGTGCTCGCGGTCGGCTCCGGCTGGGGCGCGCTGGAAGTGCTGCGCACCGGCGACAAACTGCCGGGCACACCGTTCGATGAGCAGACCCTCGGCGACGCGCAGGCTCCGTGGCGGGAGCTGCTGCGGACGGGTTCCTTCCCCGAGCCGCGACGGGTCGGCCCGCCCGGGGAGACACTGGTGGCGCCGCACTGGCGGGACATGCTGGAGACCGCGCCCGCCCGGCCGCTGACGGAGTACCACCTGGGGGTCGCGCAGTGGCATGCGGGCGATCGGGCCCAGGCCGTGCGCAGTTGGGAGCGCGCGCTCGAACTCGCGCCGTCCCTGTGGCCGTTGCTGCGCTGCCTCGCCGTCGCGGACAAGGAGGCCGGCGACCGGCAGCGGGCCGCCGACCGCTGGGCGGAGGCCTTCGACGACCTGTGCCAGGAGCGACGCGACGACGGGGAGAGCTGGACGGCCGCCACGACGGCGCTCGGCCGCGAGACGATCGAGGCGCTGCTGGCCGTGGGGCGGGTGGCCGACGCGCGCGCCGTGTGGCACCGTCTGCATCCCGCGACGCGCGAGCGCGGCCGCTTCCGGCTGACCGGCGCGGTGCTGCTGCTCGCCGAGGGCGATCCAGAAGGCGCACGGGCCGTCTTCGACGCCGGGTTCGAGGTGGCGGACCTGCGGGAGGGCGCGGAGACGATCAGCGAGCTGTGGGCCCGGGTCACCGACGACCCGCTGCCGGCACGGTACGACTTCCGGATGCGGCCCGAGGAGGGGGACCGGCCGGTGTGACAGGGCCGGCCGTCAGGTCGCCCACGCGGATACCTCACCCCCGATCCCGTTCGGATGGGGGCACCCCGGCGCGGCTCGGGAATCTCCCTGCGCACGAGCCTGGTTGGAACGGCCCGCGGGAGATCGCCGCGGATGTGTCCCGGGCTGCGAGGGGCGGGGCGAGCCCGCCCCCGAGGCGTTAGGCATGTCCCGGCCCGGGTACCCGGCGGGCATGAACCGCTTGGATCATCTGGAACATCTGGACAAGGTCCTGGTCGATGAGCTGGCACAGGTGGCCCGTGAGGCCGTACGCGACGAGCTGCGCGAGCAGACGCGCAAGCAGCGCCGCACGGCAGCGCTGTACGCCGCGTCCGGTGCCGTCGGCCTGTACGCGGGCGCCGCGGTGGCGCTCGCTCTGGGCCTCGCGCTCTCCCTCGGTCTGCCCGCGTGGGCCGCGGCGCTGATCACGGCGGCGGTGCTGGGCGTGGCGGCATACCTGCTGCGCGGCGCTGCCCGCGCCGGCGGCCACCACCACGGGTCCGCTACGACGGGCGCCGAGGGCAGGACCCTGGGCGCCACGGCGCCCGGCGCGCCGTCGAGCGGGGCCGGCATGCTTTACCCGCCGGTACCGCCCTCCGCACCCGGTGCTCCGGGGACGGCTGGGCCGGGTCCGGACCCCGAAGCCCCGCACCACCGGGCCCGGTGAGCGATGACCGGGGCGTGGTCGGGAGCCCTGCCGAGGCACCGCAAAACGGTCGTGGTGACCGGGGCCAGCGGAGGCGTGGGCCGGGCCACGGCTCTGGCCTTCGCCGCCCGTGGCGACCGGGTCGCCCTGCTGGCCCGGGGCCGCGAGGGCCTCGCCGCGGCCGCGGACGAGGTGAGGCGCGCCGGCGGTGAGGCGCTCGTCGTCCCCGTCGACGTCGCCGACGCGCGGGCGGTCGAGGACGCGGCGCAGCAGATCGTAGACGTGTTCGGGCGCATCGACGTCTGGGTCAACAACGCCTTCGCCGGTGTCTTCGCACCGTTCACACAGGTCGCGCCGGACGAGTTCCGCCGGGTCACCGAAGTGACGTACCTCGGCTGTGTGTTCGGCACGCGGGCCGCGCTGCGGCACATGCTGCCCGCGGACCACGGCACGATCGTCCAGGTCGGGTCGGCGCTGGCGTACCGGGGGATCCCGCTGCAGTCGGCGTACTGCGGTGCCAAGCACGCGATCCAGGGCTTCAACGAGTCGCTGCGGTGCGAGTTGCTGCACGACGGTTCCCGGGTGCGGACGACGATGGTGCAGCTGCCCGCCCTCAACACCCCGCAGTTCGACTGGGTGCTGAACCGGATGCCCGGCCGGGCGCGACCGGTCGCGCCGGTCTACCAGCCCGAGGTCGCCGCACGCGCGATCGTCCACGCGGCCGGGCACCCGCGGCGCCGGGAGTACTGGGTGGGTGGCTCGACGGCGGCCACACTGATCGCCAACGCCATGGCCCCGGGGCTGCTGGACCGCTATCTCGCCCGCACCGGATACGACGCGCAGCAGGACAAGGGTGAGCACGAGAGCACGGGGAACCTCTGGTCGCCCGCCGACGGTCCGCACGGCCGGGACTTCGGCGCGCACGGCCGGTTCGACGGCCAGGCCCTGTACGGCAGCCCGGAGGAATGGCTGTCCCGGAACCGGGCCAGGATCGGCGCTGGGCTGCTCGTGGGCGGCCTGGCCACCGTGGTGACCGCCGGTCTCCGCCGCCGTGGCTGACGTATCGGTCCCGGAGGCCTGACCACGGCAGATCGGCCGTCGGGCCACGGAGGGCCGAAAACGGCAGGCGACCGGGGGTGGCGCGGGGCGCGGCGCGCCGCGGGGCGCCCCGGGGAGCCGGGGCCGTAACCCGGCGCGGGGGGGGCCCCCGAA
>NZ_JBSFJX010000360.1:0-4968 GCF_053598275.1 Streptomyces sp. NPDC001156
GTGGATGTCGGGCGGCAGGAACCAGTCGGCCACCGGAACCGCCACGATCGGCACGGACCACAGGGTCACCCCTCGGTAGCCCCGCCATCCGCTCGCTGCCCTAGTCACGTGCAAAGGCGGCATGCTCTCCATGATTCTCCCAGGTTCGGCGCGCGCGGCAGATGAAGCGTCGCCGCTCGGTATGCACACCGAGCTGCAACAGGGCACAGGGCACCGGGAAGAGCAGCCGTTCGTACGTCCACAAACTGCTGTATCGGCCGCTTCGGCCGTTCTGGCTGCTTCGACCACGTTGCAGATCCACTCCCAATCTCTGGGGCGGACGAAGTTCGAACCTCTGATGTAGTCGTTGGAGTTTGGCGACAAGGCGGGAAGGCCGGATGGGACTTTCCACCCCGACACCGGGCTTCCGCTGGCGTGGCGTGGCGTGGCGTGGTGTGGGAGCGTACGTCCGCTCTCCAGCCACATAAATGGTGCGTACGAGTTGCCGGTCTTCTCGGGGCACAGGCACTGGCCTCCAAGCGCTTGAGCTGGGCGGGTAAGTGGTTTCACGCACTGGCCGGCAGTTGCTGATCAGACCAGATGAGTTTGCCGTCCGGGATGTGGCGGGTACCCCATCGGCGGGACAGTTGAGTGACGAGGAAGAGGCCGCGGCCGTGTTCGTCGGTGGTGCGGGGGTGTCGCAGAAGCGGGTGGCTGTGGCTGGCGTCGGAGACTTCGCAGGTCAGCATCTCGTGCCGGATGAGGCGTAGGCCGATCGTGCGGTCGCTGTTGCAGTCGCCGTTGCCGTGGATGATGGCGTTGGTGAATAGTTCGCTGACGATCAGCTCTGTGGACTCGGCTAGGTGTTCCAGTCCCCACTGGGTCAGCTGCCGGATAGCGAGAGTTCGGGCACGGCTGACGACGGCGGGATCGCTGGGGAACTGCCAAGAGGCAACCTGGTCTGCGCTCAGCGAGTGGGTCCGTGCGAGGAGCAGAGTGACATCGTCGCTCGGCGGCTTGGCCCGTAGTGTGTCCACCGTGGACGAGCACAGATCGTCCAGTGTGAGGTGGGGCCGTGCGAGGGCCGCGCGCAAACGGTTCATGCCGGCGCTGATGTCCTGGTGGCGGGCCTCGATCAGACCGTCGGTGTAGAGGGCGAGCACGCTTCCTTCGGCGAGTTCCAAAGTTATGGACTCGAAGGGGCCCAGTCCGAGGCCGAGCGGTGCTCCGCTGGGCAGGTCGGGGAAGGTGACGTGGCCGTGCGGGTCGATGATCGCGGGCGGGGGGTGGCCGGCCCGTGCCACGGTGCAGGTGCGGGTGACCGGGTCGTAGACGGCGTACACGCACGTGGCGGCCATCGTGGTGGTGGCCGGGTGCCGGGGGTCGGCTTCCGCCTCGGTGAGGCGGATGACCTGCTCGTCGAGGCGGGACAGTACTTCGTCGGGAGGCATGTCCATGTCGGCGAGGGTGCGCATGGCGGTGCGGAGTTGGCCCATCTTCGCCGCCGCGTTGATGCCGTGTCCGACCACGTCGCCGACGACCAGGGCGACGCGGGCGCCGGAGAGGGGGATGACGTCGAACCAGTCACCCCCGATGCCGTGGTGGCTGTCGGCCGGCAGGTAGTGCCAGGCCACCTCGGCGGCGGAGCCGCCTGTGGGGCGGTGGGGGAGCAGCAGGCGCTGCAGGGCGAGAGCCGCGGAGCGTTCGCGCACGTATTGGCGGGCGTTGTCCAGGGCCAGCGCTGCCCAGCTGACGAGTTCCTCGGCCAAGACCAGGTCGTCCTGCTCGAACGGCCTGGGGTCCTTCGTCCGCACGAAGACGGCCACGCCCAGCACTGCTCCCCGGGCGTGGATCGGGACGACCATCAACGAGTGCATGGCGTGCTCGCGGATCTTCTGTGCCCGCGCCGCGTCCTGGTGGTCCAGCCATGTGCCGGGGGATGTGTCCAGTATCGGCTCGAAGTGTGATTTCCCGGAGAGTAGGACACCGGTGAAGGGTGAAATGGGCGGGACGAAGACCGGCTCTCCGCGAGCGAACAGGGACTCCGGCGTTCCCGGGTGGATCGAGGCCAGGCCGGCACGGCGGAAGGCGGGGATGCGCCCGTCCTGCGGGCCGAGATGGGCCAAGGGCTGCTCGCCGAGTGGGACGGACTCTGCCAGGTCGACGGTGGCGTAGTCCGCGAGGAACGGCACGGCGAGGTCGGCCAGTTCCTGCCCGGTCTGCATGACGTCCAAAGTGGTGCCGATGCGCCTGCTGGCCTCGCCGATGATGGCCAGACGCTCTCGTGCCCGTCGGCTGTCGGTGACGTCCAGGCTCACAGCGCACACGCCCAGCGGGCGACCTTGCGCGTCGTCGAGGCGGAAGAAGGATGCCGTCAATATGCGGTTGCTTCGCACATTCGCCGGCAGGAAGGCCTGGTAGTCCACGTCCATCGCCGGGTCTCCGCTCTCCAGCACCTGGTGCATCACTGCTTCCAGCGTTTCGGCCTGCGTCCCGGGCGCCGCCTCCGTCAGCCTGCGGCCCAGCCGTTGGGGGAGAGGGATGCCGTCCTTGGAGGCCTGGGTGTCGTTCACCTGGATGCAGCGCAGGTGTGTGTCCCGTATGACGACACCGATCGGGAGGCGGCTTGGCAGCGGCAGCGTAGCGAGGAGCGGCTCCGCCGCTGTGGCCTCGGTCGGCCATGCGGGAAGCGAGGCCTTGTCGGTCGCCCAGACCACCCACCAGTCCCGGCCGTCCTGCCCGGACAGTGATGACACGCACAGGCGCACGTCGATGCTGCGGCCGTCGCGGTGGCGGACCTGCGTGAGGTCGGACCAGCGGCCCCGGAGGGTGCTCTCGTGTGCGGCTTGTGATGCCTTTGCTCGGTCGTCAGTGGTCACCAGCAGGGCACCGGCGGACCGCCCCACCACCTCCGCGGCCGAGTAGCCCACGAGCCGCTGAGCGGCCTGCGACCATGCGACCACCGTCCCCTGCGCGTCGAGGAGAGCTATCGCCGGGCCGACTGTCTCGATGGCCGTCGAAGCCTCGGAGACTGTGGTCTCTGCGGAACTGCCCATTGCTCTTCTCCTTCTGTGTTCCGCGGCGATGCGGCCCCCAGCTGCTCGGCTGTCTGGTAGATGGATAGGTCCAGGGCAGGGGATGATCGAGCTGCCAGGCACGGAAGGCCACAGCCCTTTGACGTCGCCCCCGACGGTGGCTGCGGCGGTGGTCTCGCCCCGTCAGACCTGCTCCGGCGGGGACCCCTGTCGGGGCCGGGGTGCGGCCAACGGACCATCGGCTGACGCCGACGGCAGCAACACCGCCGTCCAGTGACGCCCCGCTTGCTCTCACCCGCACCTCACACGTCAGTCGGCAACGGCTGAGAAGGTGGTGCAGCCAGGCCCCGAGGGCCGCTCCCAGAATCGGTGCGACCAGATAGATCCGCAGATCGGTGGTCTGCTGCCCGGCGAATGCGGCGGGAGCGAACTGGCGGGCGGCGTTGATCGAGCCCTCGCTGCGAGGCCGCAGAAAAGCGATCACCAGCGCAACGGACAGCCCGATGACGTACGGCACCAGGCGCGCACAGCGGGCCTGAGCCATGCAAAAACTGACAGCGAGCATGATCACCATCATGCTGCTGGCCTTGGCGACAAAGACGCACGCGGGCTGCCAGGAGGGCGCGGGCACGATCGCCGCGTAGCCGATCGACGGGAAGGAGACCGCAGGCCCCCACAGCAGACGCCCAAGACCCATTCCCGCCGCGGACCCCGCCATTTGGGCCACCGCATAGGAAACAACGCCGCAGCCGGGGAAGGCGCCCATAAGCCACAGGGAGACCATCACGGTGCCGTGTCCAGGCGGATCATGGCCTTGAAGGCTTCCGGGGCTAGCTTCGCCCAGTCCAGACAGGGCGTGTGCTCGGGGAGGCGTGCGGGCTTTCCTGTGCTTCGTTCGTGCTCATGCCTGCAACGCTACGGACCCAGTGGCGCCGGAGTATGGTCCATTTCTATGACAGATTCCCGGGCCAATTCTGTGGACAAGGCAAGATCGCGATCTGCGGAGCTGGAGGTGCCCGTTCGTCATTGTTCGCCGCTCGTTCTCCCCTCGCAGAGTGTTTACTGCGGAAATGTCATGGTCGTGTAACAACCTCTGAGACACCTCGGGAGGGGCCGGCGCCCCTTCGGATTGCCTGGCGCAGGCCCTTCACTGAGACAGGTGACGGCCTGATATAGGCGGAACTGTTCCTAACGTGCGCTTTCGCCGCCTGGTGGAGCCGAACCCCCCAGTGAATTTCAAGTGGGTATTCAGCCTTGGCGGCAAGGAGGACCACCTCATCCACCCCCATGAGCGGCACGCAGACGTGTTCCCGACGCAGGCCGCGTTGGACGAGTCGCCGTACTCCTCCCAGGCCGCGTCCGACCTGCTCGCGGTGAACGGCGCACCGCTGGTCGGAATGGCCGCGAACCGGCACCGCAAGGGCTTGACCAGGTCCTTCGGGGAGTTGCAGCGCCAGCGCGACGCTGAGGCGGCCGACCGGCTTGCCCGGGCGAAGGCAAAGGCCCGATCCCGCCGCCGCTGACCCGCCCATCCCGTGGGGCCTGCTCCCGGCCATGTCAGACGGGGAGCAGGCCCCACGCGTTCTGTCGCCCAACCTGCTTTGGAGGCCTTCCCGCATCTGGGACCGGGATGAAGCCCGGTTGTGCTTGCGGCCGTAGCTGGCGCAGTCGGCAGCGTGCGAGTCGCACGGCACACAGGGTGCCGAACCGACGTGACCGTGTGAAGGTTCTGCTGCGCGGCGTACTCCAGCAGCGCGGCCTGGAGCAGCGCCAGGCGCCGACCACGCAGGGCGTCCTCGGACAGTCCCAGAATGGGGTCGGGGTCGCGGATCTCCAGTACGTCGATCTCGAACCCGGCTAGGATCGTCCGCTCCACCGCTTCCGCCAGTCCGAGGTCGAAGATCCTGGGACCGTAGGTGCTGGAGTCGGCCTCCAGGCTTCCGCGGACAGCATC
>NZ_JBSFJX010000361.1:0-4909 GCF_053598275.1 Streptomyces sp. NPDC001156
GGCTGCGGACTCTGCCCCGACTTGGACGCCTTCCTCACCTCCCCTACCCGCCACGTCATGGAGTGGCCGCTCGCGAAGGACGGACGCCGCCACCTTCACAGCCGCATCGACCAGGTCGGCCTGCCCGTCTCCCACACCACCCGGCGCCAGGGACGCCCCTACGTCCTGGTCCTGACCAAGACGAAAGCCGTCTTCACCCGCGAACAGGCGACCCGCACCCGCGCCGAGACCGACCTGGCGTGGCTACGGGACAAATGGCCCCGGTCGCGCGGCTGAGAGTGGCTGTTGATATCAGACGTTGATGTCAGGGCGAAAGTCCTGGCCTGCAACTTCCGCGGCAGCCCCCGACAGATCACGGTGGTCGTCAAGGCCGTCCTGACCTTGCAGTACCTGATCCGCGATCCCTTCGGGACGAACAAGAACGAGACCACAGCGTGACACTCCGCCCGGCCGGTGATCGTCTCCTTCAGAAGAAGTCGATCACCACCCCCAACCTCGGACGGAGCATCAACTACCACCCCGTCAAGGCCCGCTCATCTGCGAGAACGAAGTTGGGACACGCCCATTGGAGCAGGGAACCAGTTGAGCAATGGAGACATGATGTCACTCCTCGATGACGCGGGCCGATCTTCGCCCAGATCGCCGCCGAGCTGGCGAACCAGATCGCCGACGGCACGGTGGGCGAGGGAGAACGAGTCGCGTCCAGCAACGAACTCGCGGCGTTCTACCGGGTCAATCCGGCCACGGCGGCGCGCAGCCTTACCGTGCTC
The DNA here is from genome assembly GCF_053598275.1 of Streptomyces sp. NPDC001156. NCBI lineage: Bacteria > Bacillati > Actinomycetota > Actinomycetes > Kitasatosporales > Streptomycetaceae > Streptomyces > Streptomyces sp. NPDC001156. Next base: position 771 of record NZ_JBSFJX010000361.1, read on the forward strand.
TCGGACGAGGGCCTGGTGGAGAAGCGGCGAGGCGTCGGCATGTTCGTCGCGAAGGGCGCACGGGACCGGCTGGTGCAGGCCCGGCGGCGCCGCTTCGTCGAGCGCTACGTACGGCCGCTGGCGGTCGAGGCGGCACGGCTCGGGATCGGGCGGGACGAGCTGCTCGGGCTGGTGCGCGAGGAGCCGGCCTCGGTCGAGGTGACCACGGGAGGAGCGGCATGACCGCGGCGATCTCGGTAGCCGGACTCGAGCGCCGTTACCGCGACCACCAGGCGCTGACCGATGTCACCTTCGAGATCGGCACGCCGTGCATCGCCGGACTGCTGAGCCGCAACGGCGCTGGGAAGACCACGCTGCTGCGCATCCTGGCAGGCCAGGAGTTCGCCACCTCCGGGCGCGTGCACGTGTTCGGGGCCGGGCCGCTGGAGAACGACGCGGTGCTGCGCCGAATGTTCCAGATGTCCGCGTCGTCACGCAGGCACAGCCCGATCAGTTCGGCGGTCGCGCCCAGGTCCGCCACGGTGCCATGAACGGTGGGCGGGACCCTCTCCACCGCCGAGAGCGAAGCCGGGCGTCGCGCCCAGACGTGCAGGTCGAAGCCGTGCTCGCCGATGGCTTCCGCCATGGGGCCGCCCTGGTCGCCGAGGCCGATGAAACCGACCCTGGCTGTCGTCGCCGTGATGTCCATGTCTTCTCGTTGTTCTTTCCATGGTTCGAGTGAGGAAAGGGAGGCCGGTGCTCCCTGGCGATTCACCGGACGATGCCGTCGGCCAGCTCCCACAGCCGCACGGCGTTGTCCGGGTCCAGCGCGTAGGCGGCGACGCCGGGGCGCCGTACTCGGTGGGCCGGGCGTGGACGACGGGCGCCTCGTTGACGTCCTCGAAGTAGCGGCCGCCGACGCCTTCGACCCCCGGGTGAGCGGCGAGGAACACGCTGGTCGCGGCGCCCTGCTCGATCGTCTTGCGGAAGGGCTCCGGCGTCCGCAGGCCTCCGGTGTGCCGCTGGAGGTTGGTGGCGATCGCACCGGGGTGCAGGGAGTTCGCCGTGATGCCGTCGCCGGACCAGCGGCGCTGCGCCTCCACGGCCAGGAGGATGTCGGCGGTCTTGGACTGGCCGTATGCGACGAGCGCGTCGTACGGGCGGAAGCGGAAGTCGATGTCGTCGAAGACGACGGGAGAGTAGAGGTGGCCGCTGGAGGAGACCGAGACCAGGCGCGCGCCGTCGGCCGCGGCGAGGGCGCAGTGCAGCCCCAGGGCCAGGGCGAAGTGCCCCAGGTAGTTGGTGGCGAACTGCTGCTCATGGCCGGCGATGCCACGCTCGAGCTCCGGCGGCATGAGGATCGTCCGTCCGCCCGCCTGCTGGACCGGATACCTGCGCAGGAACTCCGACTCGACCTCGAACCGGGTGACGAAGCCGGCGCCGTCGTGCTTCACGTTCCAGTCCCGCGCGATCCTGACGGCGTAGTCCTCGTCCAGGATCGGGTAGAAGATCGGCTGCTCGGGCAACCGGGGCGGCCACGCACGCCAGTCCAACTCCCGTACCAGCTCTCGTTCCTTGGGACCGGTAAGACGCCACAGGGTCGTCGCCGCTTGTCGGCTGTTCACGGAATCGCTCTCTGGGCGCGGCAACCGCCTGTGCGGCCGGCAGGGAGGCCGACGCTAGTGGCAGGTCCCGTACAGGGGCCACAGGGTTTCGACCCACGCTCGCTCCACGGCATCGGCCGGCGACGGCGGGCGGGACAGCGCTCAGGGGGAATGTAACAATCCTGTGTGTAAAGGGAGTTGGGGCTGGCGCGCCCGGAGAACTATGGGACTCCTGTGCGTCCGGGAGGTTACCGTGGGGTGCTTGCGCGACGCCACTGACCACGGGGGCCCCTGGCGTCGCAGCGCTCTTTCCCCCCACCGGCAATGGGCTCCCGGGGAAGACTGACTGCATTGAACCCTCCCTCCGCTGAAGCAGGGGGATTCCTGGCTCAGGCTGCCTGCGGGCCCAACGGACCTACGGGTCTTACACCCCCAACACCAGCCGGGTCGGAACCTGCCCGGTTCGGTACTACAAGCAAAGGAGTTGCTGTGCCAGCCTGGCTCTCGCTCAGCACGGTGTGCGCGCTTGGTTCTCGCAACGCACACCGAGCAGCTTACCCGGTCGCGTGGACGGTCTTTCGCCCCGGAGGCGAAACCCCGTTGCCTGCCCTGCTCCGCAGGAGTCCGATTCCTCCCCAGCCTGAAGGCCAGGGCATCCTCGGAGGAACCAGGTGAACCATCCGATAACCGCACGTCGCCGGGTGTTAGCCCGCGCGGCGGTGGCACTCGCCACCGTCGGCATCCTCTCTTTCGGCGGCCTGCCGCACCTGCAGGGCACGGCGGATGCGGCGGTGAAGGCGCAGCGCTGTGACGAGATGTTCAAGCTGAGAGGCAACCCGACGGACCCCAGCAAGTTACCGTGGGCGAACGGTGATGCGACCCGGCCGGAGGCCGACTGGGACTCCTACGAGTACCCGAACCAGCGCAAGGCCATGGACGGCCTGACCCTGCCGGACGACCCGGCGGAGCGGGACAAGATCCTCGACAAGCTCGACAAGCCCTACAAGCAGTACAAGGAGGGCACCCCCGAGCGCGTTTACGCCACCTACAAGGACTACTTGACGCGCAACGGCGGCACGGACGCCAAATACGGCGGTTTCAAGAACTGGCTGAACGAGGCGTACATCGAGGTCTACGGGCGCAACCCGCGCGGCAACGCCTTCCACGGGAAGGTCGTCAAGGATCTCGGACTGATCGGACCGGACTGGATCTGTGAGGAGACCGTCAAGGTCACCGACCCGGAGACCGGCAAGACCTATGAGCGCCGGTTCGACGCCTTCAACCGGAAGACCAAAGAGGCCGTAGAGATCAAGTCCGGTGGCAATCACGACAGTGAGCAGGCCCCGAAGGACCGGGCGTTCCTGAAGGATCCCACGTATAAGGACTACAAGCTCCGGTACGCGTTCGGTCAGACGCAGTCCGGGGACACCGCCCGGTACACGAACGGCCTCAAACAGCTCGCCGGGCCGGGCCGGGTGACGACGTACGAGCACACGTCGACTCCGGAGGCGGAGTTCAAACCGGGCAAGTACACCGCCCAGGACACCTTGAAGAGCATCGGCCGCAGTTCCGATGTCATCCGGCAGTCCCCGCCGACACCGGCGGACATGAAGCGGCAGATGGACCGCATCCGTCTGAACGACCCCACCGGCATGCGTGTCCGCGGCCCCGGCGGTGTCGACTTCTCCACGCTCGAACTCCGGTATGTGGGCGCGCCGGTCAAGGGACAGGGTCTGAACTACTCCTTCACCGCGAAGAAGGTGGACGAGTCCGACGGCCTCGGCTACGGCGGCCAGGAGAAGGCCGAGCTGATCTCGGACAGCTTCTTCACCTGGCTCGCCCTGACGCCGGACAAGTTCTGGGTCAACCTCAACCCGGACCAGCCCGACAAGATCATGGACAAGTCGTTCGGCAAGACCGACGCCGGCCGTGTCCTGCTTCAGGCCGATCTGGAGATGAAGCACGACTACGCGAAGGACATGGATCCGCGCACCGGGATCGGCAAGGAGTTCTGGGCGAAGCTCCAGGCGGAGAACATCCCCTGTACCCACGGTGTGCGGAACTGGATCGTTCCCAAGCCCGCCGTGGTGCGCGAGCAGGACGGCGGTGTGTACATCCTCGACGCGCCGCTGAAGGTCAACTCCGTCCCCCAGGACTTCAAGACCCCGAGTCCGAACGGCGAGTGCAACCTGACCGAGGCCCAGCACAAGCGGGTGCAGGAACTGCTGGACACGATGATCGTCCCGGACATCGAGGCGAAGGTGAACACCACCGCCAAGTACGCCGATCTGCGCCGCGTCTACAACGCGCGAGTCGCGGCCGAATGGATCCGCCTGCAGGACGCGAAGGCGCCGACGGACTACCACGCGATCATCAACAGCAACAAGGTGACCGACTGGCCGCTGCGCGGGCAGAACAAGTCCTGGACACCGGAGCAGACGTACAAGGAGTACCTGAAGTCCTTCACCAAATGCCTCCGAGGACGCCCCGGCCTTCAGGCCGGGGAGGAATCGGACCCCTGCGGAGCAGGGCAGGAAACGGGGTTTCGCCCCCAGG
>NZ_JBSFJX010000362.1:0-4904 GCF_053598275.1 Streptomyces sp. NPDC001156
CCCCGATCATCACGACGGACGCCCGCCATCGCGCGGATGCCAAGAGTGCCCTGATCACCCTGGTCGAGCATGCGCTCATGGCACGTCTGCGGTAGTGCAAGTCATCGGTGCAATACGGCAGTTGTCGTAGACATGCAGGAGCCGGCTGTGGCGTTTGACACGGTCGGCCTCTGTGTTCATAACGTTTCGACAGAGATATCCGGTGGTATCGCCACGCGTCGCGGTCGGCCGGTGTCGCTGCGCTCACAAAAGCCCCGCCTTTTGGCGGGGCTCGCTCTTTATGACCGTTTTATCAGGGGCTTTCAGTAGGTGGAATGCTCGCTTCCGAGTGTTTGGAATCGCACAGGCGACGTGCTGGAATGCCTGAACTGCCCATTGGTCAAAGACGTACAGGTCGGAGACAGGGCTTGGAGACACCGCGGCACGACGAAGGTGCCGTCGCCGAGAGGTTGTTGGTCGAGTGAGGCGAAGCAAGAACGGTCCCGAGCCGTCGGCACGGGGCAACTTCACCCCGCCGCCGCGCGGAGCGGCACCCGCACAAGCGTCCGGCCCGGAGCCGTCGGCTCTCCCGCCCAGCGGCAGTCGTATCTCGCCGCGCAACTGGCGTGTGCCGACCAGGCTGAACGCGATCCTTCTCATACCCGTGCTGGTCGGCCTGGTCATGGGCGGCTTCCAGGTGAAGAGCTCGATCGACACCTGGAACCAGGCCAAGGACGCCGAGAACACCGCCCGGCTGGTGCAGGCGTCACTGAGCTACGCCGACGCGCTCTACCAGGAGCGCGACGCGTCCGCGCTCCCCCTGCTGACGGGCAAGGGCGCGAAGGACCCGACCGTCGTCCAGGTCAGGCTGGCCACCGACAAGGCCGCCGACGCCTTCGACCGGGCCGCCCTGAACATGCCGCACAAATCCGGCCTGGAGCGTCGGCTCGGCATCTTCCGCGCGGCCGAGAAGAAGCTGCCGGGCCTGCGCGATGGCGCGTACACCCAGCTCAAGGGCGTTCAGACCGAAGAGGATTACGTCGGGGTCGCGCACCCGCTGATGGAGTTCGCCAACGAGCTCGGTCTCGGCACCGGCAACATCACCAGCTACGGCCGTACCGTCTACGCCATCTCGCTCACCAAGGCCGCGCTCTCGCTGGAGCGCTCGATCGGTCTGCACCTGCTGATCCAGCCCGGCCCCGACCCCGAAAGCTTCGCCAAGCAGCGCGTCGCCCTCTCCTCGTACGCCTACCTCGAGGGCATCGCCGTCGAGGAGTACCTCGGCGGTGGCACCGCGGCGGACGCCAGGAAGCTGGACGAGGCCAAGACGAAGCTGCAGGCGGACGGCAAGGCCCTGGCCCAGCAGGCGGCCGCCAAGGACAAGACGTATGTGCCGCCGCCGTCCAAGCCCACGGCCGACCCCGCAACGAACATGGTCACGGCGCTCGCCACCCTGTCGGCCCCGAGCCAGACGGCCGTCGCCGCGCTCGCCCAGCAGGGCGTCACCCCCGAGAACTGGTTGGCGGTGAACACCCTCAAGTACAACGCCTACCGTCAGATCGAGTCGGACCTCGCCGACAAGGCCGTGGCGGACGCCTCGAACATCGCCGACGACGCCAAGCAGTCCGCGTTCATCACCGGTGCCATCGTCATCGTCGCCCTGCTCGCCGCGTTCATCATCGCCGGCCTCATGGCCCGCCAGATGAGCCGCTCCATGCGCCAGCTGCGCAACGCCGCCTTCGGTGTCGCCGAGCAGCGTCTGCCGATGCTGGTCGACCAGCTCTCGCGCACGGACCCCGGTCGCGTGGACACCCGTGTGGCGCCCATCCCGATCACCTCCACGGACGAGATCGGCGAGGTCGCCCGCGCCTTCGACCAGGTCCACCGCGAGGCCGTCCGGCTCGCCGCCGAGCAGGCCCTGCTGCGAGGCAACATCAACGCGATCTTCACCAACCTCTCGCGCCGCAACCAGTCGCTGATCGAGGGCCAGCTGACCCTGATCACCGACCTGGAGAACAACGAGGCCGACCCGGACCAGCTGGAGAACCTCTTCCGCCTGGACCACCTCGCGACCCGTATGCGCCGCAACGGCGAGAACCTCCTCGTCCTCGCGGGCGAGGAGCCCGGCCGCCGCTGGGACCAGCCGGTCCCGCTGGTCGACGTGCTCCGCGCCGCCTCCTCCGAGGTGGAGCAGTACGAGCGCATCGAGCTCTCCGGCGTCCCGGAGGCCGAGATCCACGGCCGCGCCGTGACCGACCTCGTGCACCTGCTCGCCGAGCTGCTGGAGAACGCGACGACGTTCTCCTCCCCGCAGACCAAGGTCCGGGTCACCGCCACGCGTCTGCCGGACGGCCGGATCATGGTCGAGATCCACGACAAGGGCATCGGCCTCACGGCCGAGGACTTCGCGGACATCAACCACAAGCTGGCCAACCCGCCGACCGTGGACGCCGCGATCTCCCAGCGCATGGGCCTCTTCGTGGTCGGCCGGCTGTCCGACCGGCACGGCGTCCGGGTCCAGCTGCGCCCCTCCGGCGAGCAGGCCGGCACCACCTCGCTGGTCATGCTCCCGGACGCCATCACCCACGGTGGCGGTGGCGAGCAGCCGATGGGCCGCGACGAGTTCACCGTCTCGCAGATCATCCCGGAGCAGCAGTTCCGGGGCGAGGACTTCGGGTCCGCGCAGCCGATGCTGACTGCCGCGGATCTCGGCTTCGACGACAGCCGCTACACCGAGGTCCCCGACGACATCAGGGACCTGGACCCCGTCGGCCGCTCGCTGATGCGCGAGGAGCGCCGTGCGGCCCTGGAGGCGCAGGCGCAGGGCCACAGCCGCCCCGAGGAGGCGCAGGAGCCCGCCGAGGCCTACCAGGACGGTTTCCAGCCCCAGCAGGGCACGTACGACAACGGACAGCACCCGTACGACGAGCAGCAGCCGGGCTACGACCAGCAGACGGCGTACGGCGGTCAGCAGCAGCCTGCGTACGACGAGACGTACTACCCGCCGGTTGGCGGCCTGCCGCAGGGTGACGGCTTCCCGTCCACCGGCGGCTACCCGGAGCCCGCCTATGCGGAGCCGATGCAGGACAACCGCTCGGCGACCCAGGGCACCGCTTCGGAGACGTTCTCGGCCTTCGACGAGTCGCGCTACCAGGACGACTGGCCGAAGCAGGACGGGTACCAGAGCGGCTACCGCGCTGATTACGCTCCGGAAACGGAATCCATGCAGGCCGCTGACGTAAGTGAGCGGGACCGCGTAGGCTTCGACCGTCCCGGACCGGCCTCCTCCGCCGCTCACGAGCTCACCGACGCCGGACTGCCCCGCCGCGGCTCCACCCCGAACGGCGCCGTCGGCCGACAGCAGCCCGTGACGCAGGAGCCGTCGGCCATGGAGCCGGGCGACGACTGGCGCTCCGCGAACGACGAGCGGTGGCAGCAGGCGACGCAGCTCCGGAAGCCCAAGGCGGGCGGGGTCACCTCTTCCGGTCTGCCCCGACGGGTGCCCAAGGCGAACCTGATCGAGGGCGCCGCGGAGACGACCCCGCAGGGAGGCCCACAGGTCTCCCGTGCCCCCGAGGACGTGCGGGGCAGGCTGAGCAACCTGCGTCGAGGCGTCCAGCGGGGACGCAACGCAGGCAGTGAAACGAACGGCCAGGGCTTCGGTCCTGACAGCACCTACAACCAGGAGCGTTAGTGTGAGCCCGATGAGCCAGGCGGCACAGAACCTGAACTGGTTGATCACCAACTTCGTGGACAACACCCCTGGGGTGTCCCACACCGTGGTGGTCTCCGCCGACGGACTCCTTCTGGCGATGTCCGAAGGCTTTCCGCGCGACCGCGCCGACCAGTTGGCGGCCGTCGCTTCCGGTCTGACCTCGCTGACGGCGGGCGCCTCCCGCATCTTCGAGGGCGGCAGTGTGAACCAGACAGTTGTGGAGATGGAGAGGGGATTCCTCTTCATCATGTCCGTCTCCGACGGTTCGTCGCTCGCGGTTCTTGCACACCCGGAGGCGGACATCGGCCTCATTGGGTACGAGATGGCGCTTCTGGTGGACCGTGCCGGCACGGTCCTCACTCCGGACCTTCGTGCGGAGCTTCAGGGAAGCCTTCTCAACTAACAGACGGACGGTGCGTATTCGCGTCCCGTGGCCGTAAGGTTTCGGGACGCGGCTTCCACAGGATGGGTGCACAGCGCATTCGGAGGAGGAGAGAAAGTGGCAACACCCCCAGGCGGTTCGTCCTCGGGCAATTGGTCCTACGGCCCTGGCCAGGGTCCGGGCCAGGGTGAGCACAATCGGTACAACTTCCCCTCCGCGCCGAGCCAGCGGCGTCAGCCGTACGCGCCCCAGGGCCCACAGGGTCCCGGGCCGTCGCCGTACGACCAGCCGCCGGCACCGCGCATCCAGCCCGTGCAGCCGCAGCGCCGCGCGCCGGAGCCCGCGCCCGCCGGGTCGTCGAACAACCCTCTGGTGCGCCCGTACGCCATGACGGGCGGTCGTACCAGGCCGCGCTACCAGCTCGCCATCGAGGCGCTGGTGCACACCACCGCATCTCCGCACCAGATGCAGGGCCAGCTGCCCGAGCATCAGCGGATCTGCAACCTGTGCCGGGAGATCAAGTCGGTGGCCGAGGTGTCGGCGCTCCTGACGATTCCTCTCGGCGTGGCCAGAATTCTCGTCGCCGACTTGGCGGAGGCGGGACTGGTCGCCATTCATCAGCCCGGCGGCGACGAGAACGCCGGCGGCCAGCCAGACGTGACACTGCTCGAAAGGGTGCTCAGTGGACTTCGCAAGCTCTAGCGGCGGTCCTTCCCGCTCCACCACGTCCGCGAAGATCGTGGTGGCGGGCGGCTTCGGCGTGGGCAAGACCACGTTCGTCGGCGCCGTCTCGGAGATCAACCCGCTGCGCACCGAGGCCGTCATGAC
>NZ_JBSFJX010000363.1:0-4876 GCF_053598275.1 Streptomyces sp. NPDC001156
CTTGGGGCGCTGGGCAGCGGAGTGCTGGTGCAGTACGCCCCCGCCCCCACGATGCTGGTCTTCGCCCTGCTCATCGCCGTCTTCCTGGTGCTGACCGTGGCGGTGTTCTTCCTGCCCGAGCCGGTCACACCCCGGCCGGGCGCCTGGGCCTCGCTGCGGCCTCAGATGGCCGTGCCGCCCCAAGCGCGCCGGTCCTTCCTGGCGATCATGCCCTGTCTTGTCGCCACCTGGGCGATCACCGGTTTCTACCTCTCGCTGGTCCCCTCGCTGGCCGTAGGGGTCCTGCACATCGGAAGTCACCTGGTCGGTGCCCTGGCGCTGACCACGTTCTACAGCGCGGGAACCGTGGCCTCACTGCTGTCTCGCAACCTGGCGCCGCACCGGGTCATGGCCGTCGGGTGCGTGGCCCTCGCCACCGGGACCGCTCTGACCCTGCTCGCCCTCGTCGGACCCTCGACGCCGCTGTTCTTCCTCGGAACCGCCCTCGCCGGCGCCGGCTGGGGCAGCTCTCTCCTGGGCTCCTTCGGCGCGCTGGCAGCACTGGCCGGCCCCACGGAGCGGGCGAAGCTGTTCGCCTCCGTCTACGTCGTCAGCTACATCGCTTTCGGTGTTCCCGCCGTAGCTGCCGGGCTGGTCATACCGTCCCTCGGCCTGCGCGCTACGACGATGTGGTATGGCGCCGCGGTCATCGCGCTGGCACTGCTGGCCGTCCTCATAGCCGCTGTTCGCAGGCGCACAGCCAGGACCACGGCAGCGGCCTTCTCCGGGGCCCTGGCCGCCGGCGGCCCTTCCTGCCAAGGGGCGGCCAGGGCCGCACGGGGTCAGGAGCTCGCAGCGCCCGATCCGTCCGGAACGTGATCGCGCAGCGTGGCGGCGCCTCCCCTGAGCACGACAACCCGCCAGACCGTCGGTGGCAGCGGGCCGGCAGCCGCGATAGTACGGCGCCGCCTATCTCGGGCGGGGTGTGCGCCCTGCGATCCGGGGCCGGCTCTCAGCGCCCATGAAGTTGCGCCGCCTCGCGGACCCGGGCGGAACGCACGCGGCATCGCCAGGCCGACTCGACACTCACAAGTACAGCGATCACTTTACCTGGATGCCCTTCGGTGTTAGCCTTGATGTACAGCGATCACTTTACTTGTGCGGGGCTACGTCCCTGAACACGATGGCAACGCCACACTTCGACGGAGCGCGCCGCACGGAAGCGCATCGCCTCTCACAAACAGACACCGTGGAAGGCCAAGACGATGCGATCAATCCAGTACGACCAGTTCGGCGACTACGACGTCCTCCACCCGGTGGCCGTCCCCAGGCCCGAGCCCCGGAGCGGGCAGGCCCTGGTCCGGCTGACCCTGGCGGGCATCCAGCCATTGGACGACACCGTGCGCAGCGGCAAGCGGGGCGCGGTCAAGCCCTTCCCGATCACCCCAGGAGGCACCGGCGTGGGGACGGTCGAAGAGCCCGGTGACAGCGGTCTCGCGGCGGGCACCCGGGTCATGATCAGCGGCGGCCGCTACGGCGTCACCGCCGACGGCACCTGGGCCGAGTACGTCGCCGTCGATCCGGCCCACCTGCTGACCGTCCCGGACGGGATCGACGACACCGCCGCCGCGGCGCTGTCCACGGGCGTCGGCTACCTGACCGCCTACCTCGCGCTCACCGAGCTGGCCGAATTCCAGCCGGGCGGCACCGTGCTCGCCCCCGGAAGCGGCGGCGCGGTCGGCCAGGCCGGCGTGGAGATCGCCCGGCACCTGGGCGCATCGCTCGCGATCACCACCGCCACCTCCACGGCCAAGGCCGAGCGGAGCCGGGCAGCCGGATACGAGGTCATCGACCTCAGCCGCGAGTCGCTGCGCGACGGGGTCGCCCGGCTCACCGACGGCAAGGGCGTCGACGTCGTCCTCGACGGTGTGGCCGGGCCGATCACAGGGCAGGCGTTGGGCGCGCTCGCCTGGGGCGGCACCTTGATCAGCATCGGCTATTCCGCCGGCATGCAGGCCGACATCAACGTCACGGACCTGATCTGGAAGGCGGCCCATGTGCACGGCTTCCTCTTCGCCCTGTTCACCCAGGAGCAGGTCAACACGGCCAATGCCAAGCTCCTGGACCTGGTCGCCCGCAAGGAGATCACCCCCCTCGTCGACCGCGTCTTCCCGCTGGAGCAGGCCGCCGAGGCCCAGCGCCACCTCATCAAGGGCGGGCCTTTCGGCCGCGTGCTCCTCAGCCTGTGACCGCACGCCCAGCACACGCCTGCGGTTCGTCTACTCCACCACGGCCACAGCAATCACGGGCTCAACCCCGCCGAGTTGCTGCGCCCCTCCCCAGCATCACGGTCTGCGCCCCCGGGGCACCGTCGAGGTCATGCGCAGGCAAGCCACCGGCAACTGACTCCGCGCAACCTGCACCTGGACATGAGATACGGGCTCCCGACCATGACTTTCGTCATCGTCGGGAGCCCACTCCCTCGGCACTTCTCTACGTGGCGGGGGTGAGTTCGGCGCGGCCGAACAGCAGCGCGTAGCCGGAGAAGAGCTGGTGCAGGATGCGGGTGATGAGGTCGGGGCCGGCGTGGGCGGCGACGGCGGAGAAGACGGATCCGGTGTCCCAGCGGGTGGTGGCCAGGGAGGCGCCGGTGCGGGCGGCGAGGTCCTTGACGAAGGCCCAGCCGGTCAGCGGCTGGGTGTCGGGGATCTGGGCGGTGAGGACGCGTGCGGCTTCCAGGGGCAGGCGGGCGGCCAGGTCGACGCGTTCGTCGCCGGTCAGCTGGCGTCCCAGTCCCGCGAGGACGAGGCGGACGGCTTCCTCGGCCTTCTCGCGGGTGGGGTAGGCGCCTTCGTAGCGGACCTTCTCCAGCATCCGTTCGTACGCCCTTCCGTAGGAGTGCTGGAGCGCCGCGTGCCGGTCGGTCATCACGGTGGTGGTTGCCTTTCTGTCACCGGGGTCGTGGTGGCCGGGGTGCGGTCACCGGGGGTGGTCAGGTGGGTTGGGGGCGGCCGAAGAGGAGGTCGTAGCCCACGGGGAGCTGGAGCAGGATCTGTTTGACGAGGTCGTCGCCGGCGGCGTCGGCCACCGTGGACAGGACGGCGCTGACGTCCCAGGCCGCAGTCTGTTCGGTGGCCCCTTCGATCCAGGCCGCGGTCGCGCGCACGAACCGCTCTGGGGGTAGCGGCTCGGCGCTCTGCAGCGGGTTGAGCAGGATCAGGGCGAAGCCTTCCGGCAGACGCGCCGCCAGTTGGGCGCGTACCTCGCCGACCAGGTGTGCGCCCAGCAGGGCGAGCACCACGCGGGCCGCGCGTTCGGCCTCCTGCGAGGTGTCGTACTCGCCGCGTTCCTTCACATGGTCGAGGAACGCCGCGCGTCGCACAGTCATGTCGGCCGCCCCCTTCCTCAGATCCCCGGGGCGCGGAGGACGGGGAGGGGAGATCAGATATCCGTCCTCCGCCGCTGTTCAGCCCTCGTCTGTCCGGCTCAGCCGGAGATCTCCTTGCGGCCGGATCCGACGCCGATGGCGATCTTGCGGGGCTTGGCGCGCTCGGCGATCGGGATCCGCAGGGTGAGCACGCCTGCGTCGTAGTCGGCCTGGATGTGCTCGGTGTCCAGCGTGTCGGCCAGCACGATCTGGCGGGAGAAAACGCCCAGCGGCCGTTCCGACAGCTCCATCTGCACGTCATCGGACTTCGTCACAGGCCGGCGCTCGGCCTTGACGGTCAGCATGTTCCGTTCGACGTCGATGTCGATCGCGTCCGCGCTGACGCCGGGGATGTCGAAGGCCACCACGTATTGGTCGCCGCCCTCGCGGTAGGCGTCCATCGGCATCGGGGACGGCCGCGACCAGGTGCCCGGACCCATCAACTGCTGCGCCAGCCGGTCCAGCTCACGGAAGGGATCAGTGCGCATCAACATCGGAAAACACCTCCAGGAAGGTCAGACGGTTGCCGCCAATGCGCCTCACTGAAACCGTTGTACCATGTCATCCAATGGATGACAAACGTGGTGTCGTCCAAAGGATGACTACGGAGGAGTGTCCATGGTCCCGGCCGACCAGCCAGCATCGTCCAGCACCGACGCACAGAGCCCGGCGTCATTCCTCGCCGCCGCCGCAGCCCTTCAAGCCATAGACGAAGCCCTGCACGTCGCCCGGCAGGCAGTCCCCGGCACGGCCAAGACGCATGACGTGGGCCCGGAGCAGGCCCTGGCCTCTCTTCTGCTGCTGCGGCAGGTCCGCGAGCAGCTCGCCGGCTGGGAAACCGGCCTGATCGAAACCGCCCGGGAGGCGGGTGCCAGCTGGGCGGACCTTGCCCACCCTCTCGGAGTCGCCAGCCGCCAGGCGGCCGAACGCCGCTACCTGCGAGGTCGGCCCGGCCCCGCCGGAACCACCGGCGAACAGCGCGTCCAGGCCACCCGCGAGCGCCGCGCCGCCGAACGCACCACCGCCACCTGGGCCCGCCGCAACGCAGCCGACCTGCGCCGAATCGCCGGCCAGATCGCCGCTCTCACCGACCTGCCCACTGCGGCCCGCAACCCGCTCAGCCAGCTCCACGCAGCACTCGCCCACGACGACCCCGCCGTCCTCATCCGCCCCCTCAACGCCACCCGCCCCCACCTGACCACCACCCACCCCGACCTCGCTGCACAACTCGACACGCTCACACCCCCTTGAATGCGTGGAGGAGGCTGGCGGGGATCGGAGGGGGTGTCCGGCAGCGGGGTATGCCGACCCTCGGGCCAGTTGCGGGCCGGCCGCCGTACTGCCGCTGTCACGTACGCGCAAGCGTGAGCAGACCGCACCGTTCCTAGTCAGTGAGCAGGAGTGAGTCTTGTACCCAGTCCTGGTCAACTGGCGCATCCCGAACGGTGGTGGATGCACTGGTCTCCCGCG
>NZ_JBSFJX010000364.1:0-4851 GCF_053598275.1 Streptomyces sp. NPDC001156
CTGGAAGCGTGAAGAACTCCCATCATCGCAGGTCACAAGGCACTTCTTCATTTTCCCAAGCGTCATCCACAGGCATCGGTCGGTGGATCGAGGCTAAGTGGTTCGGCCGAGGGTGACCTACCGCTCGCCGGATCAGCCGCGCCTTACAGGGGGCACACTCCCCTGGCCCGACGGGTTTGCTGATCCTGGCCCACGTCATGTTCGGTCGTAGCCGATCCTGTGCCATCGGCTGTGGCAGTTCGATCGGCTCCCAGACGCTTCCTGGACCTGCTCGACGCGGTCCCGGCCCGAGACGGCAGCAAAGGACGTGCCCCTGTCGGAGGAGATCAAGGAGGCGAGCCCGCAGATGCTCATCGAGATCGAGAAGCGGTTCGCCGCGCACGGGGTGGCCCCGCACTTCGTACCCACACCACCTTCAAGCAGGCAAGGGCCGCCGCACGAGCCGCCGTCCGCTCCCGGGAGTTCACCCCGTACACGAACGTACTGCTCACGCGCATCGCCCGGGCCTGGCCGGGGCCAGGTGGAGTGGCAGCGGGCGGGCGCGGTGGCCGCGCGACTTGCGCCCGCCATTGCGGTGAGGCGCGGCGCTTGGGTGACCATGCGACCGGGGCGGCCGGGGCAGGTCAGAGGCCGCCGGTGTTGAGCAGCCGGTTGGGAGTGTCGGAGCGGACACCGCGCACGACACCGCGGGTGGCCGTATGGTCGAGCCAGACGTGGACCTCGTTGGCCGTGGCGTGGGGGTGTGCCGACAGGTACAGCGCGATCACGCCGGTCGCATGCGGCGCAGCCCAGGACGTCGCGCCGTCGTTCTCCGTGGTCGTACCGCCGCCGGCGAGGGCCGCGGTCACCTTCTGGCCGGGGGCGTACAGGTCCACGCACCGTCCGTAACCCGATCCGTAGGAGCCGCCGTCGCTCCACGCGCGGTCGTTCGAAGTCGAGGCCGCCACGACGATCGTGCCGGGGACGCCGGCCGGAGAATGCTTGCAGGCGTCGTCATGGAAATTGCCGGCCGACACCACCGTCGGGATCCCCGCGTCGACCATTTTCTTCACGGCGGATTCCAGGGCCGCCGACCGGTGGTCGAGGTTGAGCGACATGTTCACCACCGCAGGCTTCTGCGCGTGCGCGGTGACCCACTTGACCGACTTCACCAAGGCCGCCTCGGCCGCCGCCGGGGAGCCGCCGCCCTCGCTCTCGCACAGGATGCCCTGGACCCGTACGAGCTCCGTCTTGGGCGCCACCCCGTACCTCGCCCCGCCGATAATGCCCGCGACGAACGTGCCGTGGCCGATCCCCTCCTCGCTGAAGCAGTCACCGGAGTCCTTCGTGCCCACGAAATCGGCGCCGAGGCGGGCGCGTCCGCCGAACTCCTTGTGGGCGATGTCCATCCCGGTGTCGATCACATACACGTGAACGCCCTTGCCCGTGGCGGTGGTGGTGAACTTCCCGTTCAGCGGCCGCGACCGCTGGTCCAGAATGTCCAGGTTCCACGGCACGTGCCGGGTGATGGGCGACGCCTCGGTCTGCGCGAGCCCGGACAACTTCCCCACGGTGCCAGGAGACATCCGCGCCGAGCCGGACGACGCCCCGTCCCCGGAGGGCGCCACGGACTCCCCCTTCCCGTGCGCGGGGAGCCTACCCCCGCTCCCCCCGGCCGCCGCGCCGGCCTCCCAGCCGCAGGCCGAGGCCCCGAGCACCGTCGCCATGGCCACCACCACGAGACCAGCCTTCGTCACATTCCGCGTCACAACGTCCCCCACATCCCCGCTTCGTACACAGTCAGCGCACAAGACGACCACAGGGGGCGGGCAGTTCCGGCGAGGCGTGCGGGTGGCTCGGTTCACGCGCTCGACGAAATCCTGCCCGGCCACGCACCAGAAAGGGCGCCGCCGGACACGATCCCGGCGACTGCGGGTGCCCACTATTACGTCCGAGCCGGTCAGGCTGCATGCGCGTACTCGTGGAAGAGGCCGCCGAGTCGGGCAGGCCGGCTCCTCACGGACAGGACGAGCACCTCCCCGCCATAGCCACTCGACCGGCGCCACGCCTGACCGACGCTGCGGAGATCGCCGCAACGAGCGAGCCGAAAGCGGCCTCCCCGAAATCGCCGGCACACGCGGACGCGCCCGCCTGTGGGACCACACCGAGGTCAGCCAGTGATTCGCCCGCCGCCGGCCCACGAGGCTCCGCGAGCACACGCCGCCCTCCCACAACCCGGAAAACCTGCTGAACGCCGCGGAAGCCTCGAGATTCCTGGGCTACAAGAACCCCAATCAGGTCACCACCTACGTCCGCGACCTGTGCCGCTCGAAAAGTGCGACGTTCGCGAAGGTGCCACTGCTCGTCCGATTTGTCGGCGATGGGCGCGCAGTCGCGACTGGTGACCTCCGACGTTCGGCCACTCTGTGTAATTAACCACCAGGATCGGGCAGGGCCCACCCGGTCCCGGCGAGTGATCGAGAGAAGGCAACCGCAGTACCCCGGCCCCGCGGAAGCCGGCGCCCCGGCGCGACAGCCGAAGCCCAGCCCTGCCCGGCAAGGCTCACCGGACAGGACGAACGCGACAACACGGGCGCAAGATCACACCGAAGCTACGGTGAAAGATTCAGGCCAGTCCCGATCCGTCACCACCAACGGCACATCCAGCAACTTCGCTTGCACGGACCGTAGTTACCCGTCCGACGAGATCACCGAACTACAGCGACCCCACCGATCTCCAAGTGAAGGAACTGTGCATATCATTTCGCCGAGAAAACGTCGGTGTTTCGCCGATTTGCGCGCGGCCCATAGATTAGACAGCACTCTCGTGACCCATCGCTAGTTTTGAGGCTGACGGGACTGTTGAAACAGCGCCGTCAGCGCGGAACTGCGTTCCGAGCCTTGTGAATTGGGCAAGATAAGTGGTATCTATTTACTGCGGCGCGTGCGCTGTCCGAGTTAGGGCCGGTGCGGTGGTCGCGGACTGCCTTGTCGTGGAGGTGGGCATGTCTTCTCTCGCCAGTCCCGCTGGGTCTGATTCATCCGATTCACCGCTGGAAGACGTCACACTGGACTACTTTTACGCGACTCCGCCTAATCTCGAGCCGTTTGATGCGTCGGTGCTTCGGTGGAAAGTGGAGGCGCCGCCTGGAGTGCATATCGAGCTGGCTGGGATCGACGTGCCCGCGGTGGGTGAGCAGCTTGTCGCGCCGGTTGCGACGAGGACCTATCAGCTGGTGGCAAGGGAGCGGGATGCCCGCAGAGTGCTGGGGCAGGTGCGGGTGGTCGTGGACTTGGTGCACTGCCGCATAAGCGATCTTTCCTTTCTTGATGCAATTATCAAAGCGGGTATCCTCGCCGATCCCGGCGCTCTGCCATCTGGAACGTACTTTCGCGAGGACCCGAAGGTCACAATTACACCCGAGCGGATCCACATCCACCTGTTCTTGGGCAGGAGCATCAAGTGGTTTCGCGACCCTGTTATCACAATGGACATGAGCTTCGGCCTGACCGTCGTGCCCGATCTCCGGTCCCACGGAAGCCTCCTGGGTCCTGTCTTCACGGACCGTGCCACCAGGTTTGCCCCCGTCGCAGAGGAGTACACGGCCGACGTTTCCGAGCCGTGGTATGTCTTTGCCCTGGGAGGGTTCGCACTGGCGATTGCCCTCGCGATGGCAAAGGACGCCGTCACGGCGAGGATCCCCGGCATCATTGAGCGTGTGGTGGACGGCTTGGACGGGGATTTCCATCCGGCGGGCTTCGAAGGACTGCAGAAACAGCATGTCGATATCGGTGTGGACGACAAGAACATCGGGTTCCTCGAGGTCAACTGGTGCCCGCCGCCTGCGATCGATAACCAGCAACTGAACTTGATTGAGCCTGAATCCCCCGCGTGATGATCGGCCTGTGGACGGAGAAATAGGAAGAGGTGCCCGCTGACCTGCGATGATGGGAGTTACTACGCCTCCACCACGCACGATCGGCAAGGCTGCGGGTGCCGATAATTCATCCGCCCAGGTGAAGCGCTTGATCCCCGGTCTCCGGCCGTGCCTTCCTTCACCCTATTGTCTCCACCTGCGCAGGCATCGACGGCATCATGATCTTCGTGCTGCTACGCCTTGCGTATCTCGCCGTGACCCACACCTTCGCGCTCCTGCGCCTGTTGCCGATGAGCGACAGAGACAAGGACGTGGAGATCCTGGCGCTGCGGCGCCAGCTGCTGGTCCTGCAGCGCCAGGTCGGCAAGCCCACGTTCACCGACACCGACCGCGCTGTCCTCGCCGGCCTGCTCCACCACCTCCCCATGGACAAGCTGCGGCACCTCCTGCTGCTGGTCCGCCCGGACACGCTCCTGCGCTGGCACCGGGACCTGCTCAAACGGCGCATCCGGATACCGCGAATGAACTCCCTCATGGAGCGCTCGATACAGACGTGCCGACGTGAGCTGCTGGACCGCACTTTGATCTGGAACCAGAGCCACCTTCTGCACTCGCTCAACGAGTTCGAGACCTTCTACAACTGCCATCGAACGCACCGAGCCCTGGGACAAGCCGCACCGCTGCGCCCACTGCCCGCACCGATCAACGTGCCAAAGCAGATCGGGCACTTTGAGGTCCGCCGACGAGACCGGCTCGGCGGAACCCTGCACGAGTACCAACATGCCTGTAGGGTGCCAGAAGTCACGTACAGCCTCTGATCAGGCACTTTCCAGCTCCAGGCGATCATGGCAGGCTCGGGCTGCATGGCGCTGCGCATGATCTACCTGGCCCTCCTCCGGCTCCTTGGACTGCTCCTGCTGCTGTCACGCTCGGAAGAGGCCAAGGACGTCGAACTGCTCGCGCTGCGCCACGAGAACGCGGTGCTGCGCCGACG
>NZ_JBSFJX010000365.1:0-4830 GCF_053598275.1 Streptomyces sp. NPDC001156
CGCGGGATTCCATCTCCACGCTCATGCTTCCCCACCCAGGTGGGCAAAACCCACACCGAACCCTACGGTTCGCATAGGTGCGCTTAGCTGATCAGAGACGCTGTTCCGTCGCATCCGGAGGCGGTCGCGTTCGCCGCACGCGACGACTTCGACATCGACGTGCTGGCCGCCTACTGGCCCCAAGGCAAAGGCCGGCTCGAGCGACAGGTCGGCATCATCCGCGACATGTCCTGGCCGCCCGGGCCTTCTCATCGATCGAGGAGATGAACGCCGCCTTCGCGTGTGTCAACGCGTTGAACGACTACCTCTCCACGTACTCCATGCCGCGGCTGGGCGGCCTCCACGACGCCTGCCTGGACCACTACGGAATGGAGCACTCCGGGTACACGGCAACACCATCGGCTCCACTCTGATGGACACCGCCCTGCTCTGGGACGGGTACCTGGCGGGCAACCGCGACCTCGGCGCCCGGAACGAAAAGCTCCAGGCGTCGGTACTGGCCGCCTGGACGCAACGCGCGGACGTCAACCCGACTGTGCCGCCTCACAGTTGGGGCGCCTGGACGACCCGGTGAACGGCTACGGCAGCACCTACAACGCGGCCAACGGCATCCAGTTGCTCGGCCTGACCGACCCCATCGCTGCGCTCCGAGGCCGTCGACGACCATGCCCGTGGATTGTCGGGCCCCACCGCGCGGGCTGACGCACGGCCATGCGGAGGCGAGTTCCCTCGGCCTGGATACGACACACTCTGCGGCAAGGTCGTAGCCGACCCTCCAGACCGTTGTGGTGCGCCATCCTGGGCCGTGGGCACCGCAGGCACGACCATCGGTGTGCAGGCACCGGCCCTCAACTCGCCGAGGAGGACGCATGACGACCCTTGCCGACCCCATCCCCGGCGGGCGCCCGGGTGACATCGAGCGGGCCAGCGCGCTGGAGACGGAGCTGTCGGCACGGGGTGTGCACGGCATCGTCCTGGCGTACATCGACACCGCGGGCATCGGCAGGGTGAAGACGATCCCGACGGCCCGGCTCGCCTTGGCGACCGCCTGGGGGGTGGGAATGTCGCCAGTGTTCGACACCTTCCTGGCCAACGACTCCATCGTCACGACGGACGTGCTGGGCTCGCCGGACGGTGATCTGCGCCTGTATCCCGACCTCGACCACCTCGTGGTCCTGTCGGGACAGCCGGGCTGGGCCTGGGCTCCGGTCGACCGGATCACCCAGGAGGGCGAACGGCACCCGGCGTGCAGCCGCACCTTCCTGCGCCGCGTCGTCGCGGACGCGGCGCGGCATCACGGCATGGCGTTCAAGGCGGCCATCGAGGTCGAGTGGACCATCGGGCAGGGAGCCGCACTGGGGGACGAGTTCGTCCCCGCCATCTCGGGTCCGGCCTACAGCGCCGTCCGACAGATTGGACTGAGCGACTACACCGTCGAGTTGCTGGCGGCATTCGCAGCCCAGGGCGTGGACGTCGACCAGATCCATCCCGAGTACGCGGCGGGGCAGTTCGAGATCTCGGTCGGTGCGCTCGACCCGGTGGCCGCAGCGGACCGGAGCGTGCTGGTGAGACAGACCATCCGGGCGGTGTCCCAGCGTCATGGACTCAAGGTCTCCTTCTCGCCGGCGGTTTCGACGGAAGGAGTCGGCAACGGCGGTCACGTCCACCTTTCCGCCTGGCGCGACGGAGTCAATCTGCACGCACATGGCGAGCGCCGCCATGGCATGACCGCGGAGGCAGAGTCGTTCGTCGCCGGCCTGCTCGGCCACTTGCCCGCCCTTACGGCTGTGACCGCACCGAGCCCGGCGAGCTATCTGCGGCTCAAACCGTCCCAGTGGGCCGGGGTTTTCGCCGTCTGGGGTCACGAGACCCGCGAATCGGCGGTGCGCATCATCACCGGCACGGCGGGGATGCACGGCCAGGCGGCGAATCTGGAGGTGAAACCGGTCGACCTGGCCGCCAACCCGTACCTCGCCCTCGGTTGCCTCATCACTGCCGGGCTCGACGGACTGGAGTCCTCCTTACCGCTGCCTGAGGAGGTCACCGGAGACCCCGCGCGGTTCACCGCCGAGGAGGCGGTCCTCCGGGGCGTGCACCGCCTGCCGACGACGCTGGAGGAGTCGGTCGAGAAGTTCCGCGAGGACGAGCGGCTTCGCACCGCTCTGGGACCCGTCCTGGCGGACGCGGTGATCGCCGTACGCCTCGGCGAGGTCGCCGCCGTGGCCGGACTCGACGACGAACTCGTGGCAGCGGCGTACCGGTGGAAGTACTGAACAGGGCGCTACAGCGGATATCGCCGATCCTCAAGCCAGGAGGCCGTCCAGCCGTGAGCAGCTCACCACCATTCGCCACCGGGCCCGTCCAGGAGACCATCGAAGCTCTCTCGCTCGTGGATCACCACTGCCATGGCGTCCTCACCGCCGATCCGAACCCGGAGGAGTTCCAGTCGCTGATGACCGAAGGGGACGTATGGCCCGCGAGCGGCATCACCCCCTTCGACAGCCCCGTCGGCGTGGCGATCCGGCGCCACTGTGCCCCTGTGCTGGACCTGCCACGGCACGCTCCTGCAACGGAATACCTGGCAAGGCGGGCCGAATTGGGCTGGCGCGAGGTGAACCGAAGGTTCATCGCCAGTGCGGGAACGCACGTGTTCTGCGTGGACACCGGCTACACCCCCGACCGTCTCACGACACCCACGGACCTCGCCGGTGCGGCAGGTCGCCCGGCGACAGCCGCCTACGAAGTCCTACGCCTGGAGGCCCTCGCCGAGGCCGTCGCAGCCGGGGGAGTGGAGCCGGATGAGTACGCCTCCGTCTTCGTCGCCGCCGCGCGGAACGCCATCGACGAGCGCGGCGCGGTGGCGGTGAAGTCGGTCGCCGCCTACCGCACCGGATTCGACCTGGAGCCCAGCCGGCCATCGGACGCGGACGTCACCGAGGCGGCACGGCGCTGGCTGACCTCGTCAAGAACCGGCACCGTAGCTGACGGAGCCGAGCAGGAAACCCACACGTGTCCCCGCCTGAGCGACCCGGTTCTCGTACGGCATCTGCTCTGGACCGCGGTGGACCTTGGGTTGCCCCTTCAACTGCACACCGGCTTCGGGGACAACGACATCCGGATGCACCGGGCGGACCCCACCCATCTCACCGACTGGCTGCACCTCACCTCCGGCACGATCGTCGTCCTGCTCCTGCACTGTTGGCCTTACCAGCGTCAGGCCGCCTACCTGGCCTCGGTCTTCGAACGCGTCTACCTCGACGTCGGGCTCACCCTGCACCACGTCGGCCCCTTCCGCGCTCGCGCGATTCTGGAAGAAGCGCTCGAGATCACGCCGTTCCGCAAACTCCTCTACAGCTCGGACGCCTACGGGATCGCCGAGTTCTACCACCTTGGGGCACTGGCCTTCCGGCGGGGTCTGGCGGAGCTGCTCCAGGCCCGGGTGGACGCGGACGAACTGAGCCTGGCCGACGCACGGCAGATCGCCGCATGGACGGGCCGCGACAACGCCCGCCAGGTGTACGGGCTGCCCCAGTGAGACCCCTTCGGTGATCACGACGCGTTCCGGTCAGGGGCCTGGCTTGTGGGTCTCCGGCGTATGCTTTTGCATACCGGGACCGCTGCCGGTAGAGGCCGCGACGTGTGGAGTACGGGGCCAGGTTCGCTCTATGGGCCATGGAACACGAGGCTCCGCGCGCCAGCGTCGCCCGCCGACGCCATGCAGCCGGACGGCGTCGCGGCGAGGCCATCACCTGCTTTCGCAGACCCTTGTGCCGTTACCTTGCCCGCCGGCGCCGTCGTACGCAGGTCCCGTCCGCAGGAAGCCACCGGGGATGTGTGGTGCACCAGACTCTTCGGATTGGCGGGCAAGGGCGTGCATGAGATCCCCATCAAGACGAGCTGGTTCACGATGACCGTGACCGTCCGATGGACCCACGACGGCTGTCGAGTCAGTGACTTCGCCCAGCAGGACGGCCCGGAGCCGACGAGCGCCGCGTCCGAGTTCGGCCGGGCCCGCTGCCGTAACGCACGAGACGGCCGCCCGTACGATGACCAACGTGACCCTCCGCCGAATTCTTGGTACCGGCCCCAGGCTCCCGCGCAACAGCATCTGCGCTGCCCAGGGAGGCCTTCTTGACGCTGCCCGGTGTTCACCTCCCCGACCTTGACGAGTTGCGGGCCCGAGGAGCGCTCGGCACCCAGCCCGCGCCGCCGCTGAGCCAGCGCAGCGCTCTCGGAGTCGCCGGCCGCGCGGGCGATGGCCCGCCCGGTGATGTCGGCGGGCCGTGTAGCGTGACGCCCGGGCCGCGGTCGACGCGTACCGGGCTGGTGACGTGCGTCGTGAGGCGGACGCGCAAGGGTGGCGTCTTGAGCTGGGCTTGTCGGCCGCCGAGTGGGAGCATGAGCGTGGGGCCGTGCCGGGCGGGCAATATCTGCCGTCCAGCATGATCAAGGCCCGTACCCGCCAGGCAGCCGCGTTTCTCACCGCGCATGGCCGTCTCCCGGTGGGCGATGGACGGCGTCATCGCAGGATCGTCCCAGATGCTGTGCGAGCCGCCACGCTGGTCGGGGAACTTGCAGTTCAGGCCGAGAATCGTGTTTTCGAGCGGTGCAGGCCGTCCAGCACCGCCCACCAGCCAGCTACGGCGCGGATATGTGCACATCCAATGAGGAATCCACTACTAGACGAGTCTGTCCGAATACGATCAGTGATCGAAGGCGGTCAGTGAGCGGCTGACCGCCTGGCCGGTCTGGAAGTTGTGCCAGAGTGCGTCCTGAACGCGAGGGGGAGCTTGATGTAGGAGGAGCTGCTCGAAGCGGTGCTGCGTGATC
>NZ_JBSFJX010000366.1:0-4821 GCF_053598275.1 Streptomyces sp. NPDC001156
GCACAAGGCCCACGTCGGAACAGCCGCCCCAGCAGGGAACGCCCCACCCACAGGCGTGGCACTCCCGAACAGGAACTGGTCGGACGGCATCCCATCACGGGATGACTCTTAGAGAAACGGGCGCGGCACCCCAGGCGCAACGGAGAGCACCGTGGCCGCCACTTCGCGGCTGGACCAACACCTCGGGAAGGACGCATTGCGCAGACCTTGTCGCAGCATCCGCTCCTGCCGGGTCTCGACGCTGCCTCCTATCGCTTCGCAACCCGGACTCGTGATCAACCGCTTCGCTCGGGGCAGGGCCTCGGTCGCGCTCCGTCAGCTCTCCCGTACGCCGGGCTCGTCGGATCCCCGTCGAGCCAGTGACAGCGGCCTTGCTCATGACCTCGGCTTGCCGTGCCGGTTCGGCAGTCTTGCCGAGGCGTGCCCCCGCAGACGGGGGCAGGCTGGGAGGTGGGAGGTGGTTGCCATGGCAGGCGTTGTTCCGCTGATGATCATCGACGGGGCGGGCGTCGTATTGCGGTGGAGCAGCCAGGCGGAGACGTTGCTGGGGCGTGCGGCAGATGAGGTGGTCGGGCGGTCGGTCACGCCGTTGTTGACGCGGCCTGCAGATGCGGCTGCCCCGGCGGCGGAGCCGGCGCCCGATGAGGTAGTGCTCTACGACGCCGGCGGCCGCGTGGCCGCCGGTGACCTGCGGGTTCGGCCGCTGCTGCGGCGCGACGGGGTTGTGGACTGGGCTGTCTTTCCTGCGCCGGCGCGGGAAGCGCTTACGCCCGAGGTCGGCACCGTGGTGCTGCAGGCCTTGTTCATGCGAGCACCGATAGGCCTCGTCGTACTCGACACGGAGCTTCGCATCGTGTCGGCCAACAAGACCGCACAGGCAGTGTGCGGCATGGACACCGAACACCTCCTCGGGCGCCACCTCGCCGATGTGTACGGATTCGCCTCCCCCGGCGAGGTGGCAACGATGCTGCGGGGGGTGCTGGACAGCGGCGTGTTCGCTCCCGAGCGCGAGTTGCGTGTGCGCCCTGCGGATGCCTCTGCCGGCGAACGCATGGTGGGGCTCTCGGCGTTCCGCCTTCAGAACCGGCAAGGGACCGTTCTGGGTGTGGCGGTGGCGGTGATGGATGTCGGCGAGCGGGAGAAAGCGCGGGCTCGCTTGGGTGTCCTGGATTCGGTGCGTAAGCGAGTGGGGCAGTCCTTGGACGTGGTGGTCACGTGCCAGGACGTGGCCGAGGCTTTGGTGCCGGGCTTCGCCGACGTCGCTGTGGTGGAAGTGGTGGCCAGCGTGGCACGCGGCGAGGAGCCTCCGCTTGGCCCGCTGGACCGTAGTGTCCCTTTGCGCCGCGCGGCGCTTCGGCACAGCGGCCCGGGACAGTACAGACAGGCGCATCCGGTGGGGGATGTGCGCGCCTTGCCATTCCCCACCCCTTTCAGCCAGGCCCTGGCGGACCTCAAGCCGCGCGTCGTGACCCTGGACGCAGACACGCCCTGGCTGAGGGTCGACCCTGCGCGAGCTGAGGCGATCCGCGACTTCGGGTCCCGCACACTCCTGGTCGTGCCCTTGATGCTGCGCGGCACGGTGCTCGGGCTGCTGAGCCTGTACCGGACCGAGCAGGCAGGCGCCTTCGATGAAATGGAGGTCGCCCTTGCCATTGGAAGTGGCCGCCTACACCGCCTTGAGCCTCGACAACGCACGCCGCTATGCCCGCGAACACACCATCGCCACCACAGTTCAGCGTCACCTACTGGCTCCGAGCCGTTCCTCGCAGACCGCCATTGAAACGGCCCACCTGTTCTTGCCGGGCGACCGGGGGGCAGGCGGCTGCTGGGACAGCCTGACTCTCCCGGGCGCCCGTGTCGCGCTGGTGGTCTGCGAAGTAGCCGGAGAGGGCATCTATACGGCAATCGCTACAGGTCAGCTGCGCACTGCCCTGAACGTTCTGACCGCGCTCGACCTGGAACCCGACGAGCTTCTCGCCTCTCTCAACGACACGGCCACCCGTCTGGCCCAGGAACGGGCCGCTTTGCCCTCCGGCGACCCTTTGCGTCAACAGACGCTCACCGCAACGTGCGTCTATGCGGTCTACGATCCGCTCTCCCGCACCTGCACCATCGCCCGGGCCGGCCACCCGGCGCCGATGATCACGCACCCCGACGGCACCACCGAGGTCCCCGACCTGCCCAGCGGACCGCCCCTGGGCAGGGCCGAGGGACCACCTTTCGCCCAGGCCACCATCCCACTAGCTGAGGGCAGTGTCCTGGCCTTCTACAGCAACTCCCTCCTGCCCACCTCCCGCACTGGCCTCCCCGGCGACCCGGGCCCGCTCGGGCAGGTACTCACCGACCCCCACCGGCCCCTGCAGGAGATGTGCGACGACGTCCTCTACCGGCTCCATGACGATGCCCGCCCGGGCGACTCCGTCCTCCTCCTCGCCCGCACCCACGGCCTGGCCGCCGACCACGTCGGCACCTGGCATCTCGACCACCACGCCTCAGCGGCCGGGGCCGCGCGCACACACGCCCAACGTCAGCTCAGTGCATGGGGGGTGGACGACGACACCGCCTACGCCACCGAAGTGATCATCAGCGAGCTGGTCACCAACGCCGTCCGTTACGGCGCCCCGCCCCTGCTCCTGCGGATCATCAAGGACCGCACCCTGACCTGCGAGGTCCACGACACCAGCGCCTCGGCACCCCACCTGCGCCATGCGCGCACCGTGGACGAAGGCGGACGCGGCCTGTTCATCTGCGCGCAACTCGCCCAGCGCTGGGGCACTCGCTACAGCGCCGACGGCAAGACCGTCTGGACCGAACAAGCCCTCCGGTCGCAGTCCGACAGCCGCTCCGGGATGGCCGTCAGTGCCACCGGACCAGGCCCACAGTGACGCGATGCCTCGAAACCTCGCACAGACGCGTACACCATCATGATCTGTCGTGCTGCCAAGGGCAGAAGCTGCAGCGGATCATGCGCCGGGCAGCCAGGACGGTGCGATATCGGCGGGCGATGATGATCCTGGCCTCGGCCGGAGGCAACCGGGTCCCGGTGATCGCGCAACTGGTCCAAGCCCACGAGGACACCGTCGGCGATGTGATCCACGGTTCAACGAGATCCGCCTGGCCTGCCTGGATCCGATGGGCGGGAGGCCGTCTTCGCCTGGTTACTCCTGACGACGAGGACTTCGTCATCCGGACGGCCACCTCGCACCCCACCAAGCTCAGCCGGGCCTTCACCCGCTGGTCGGTCCGCAAACTCGCCGCCCGCCTGCGCCACGGCCACGGACGCGTCATCCGCATCGGCTGTGAGGCCTTACGGCGTCTGCTCCGGCACCGCATGCCCGAGTTACAGGACGACAGGGCCGAGGGATCTCGACCTCCCCCACCCTCGATGGCCGCCCTGGTCACGTGCTTCTCAGCTTCCACATCGGTGCCGACTCACAGCCGAGGACGCAAGGCTGCGGCGGCCACCCGAGAAAGGTCTACGTCCATCACCGCCGGCCCGGCCAAGCGGTCGCCCGGCTCAACGGTGCCAGCTTCACGGTCAAGGCACAGACGACTGGCGGCTCAGCCGGGAGCACGCACGCGGCGCCTCTCTTCGCGCAGCGCAGCCTGATACACCCTCTCCGGGAAGGTGGCGGAACGGGGCGGTGAGGGCGCAGCCAGTGGCGCGAAGGCGGCAGGCTGTCGTATCCTCGTATCCGGAACTGGTTCCGGTTGCAAGCGTGTTACGAAGGGAGTCGGCGTTGACCGGCAACGAGGGGGACACGGCACGGTCCCGCCGACCGCTGCGGGCCGACGCACAACGCAACGAGGACCGACTGCTGGAGGCGGCAGCGGCCGCCTTCGCCCGCGAGGGGACGGGCGCCTCGGTCAAGGACATCGCCCAAGCGGCCGGAGTCGGCGTCGGCACTCTCTACCGCCGGTTCCCGTCCAAGGAACTACTGGTCGCGGCGATCTACCGACTCGAGGTACAGCGCCTGTGCGAAGCGGCACCGCACCTGGCGACCACACAGCCACCCGTGGACGCGCTGCGGACATGGATGGAACGCTTCATCGACTTCATGGCCACCAAGCAGGGGATGGCCGACGCGCTGCGCGTGGTACTGACCGACGACAGCGAGAAGCTGCAGACCCGGGCCATGCTCGCCGACGCCATCGACCACCTGCTCACACCGGCAAGGGGCCCGTCGGTGGCACGGCCGGAAATCAAGGCCCAGGACATACTGATGGCCCTCGGCGGGATCAGCCTCATGGCTGGCAACGAGAACCAGCGCGACCTGGCCACCCGACTCATCGATCTGCTCCTGCACGGCATCGTGAAGAACTGACACAATCAGGCAGCCCTCAGGCCGAGCCGGTGGGAGTCCGTTACCCACGCGGTCGGCAATGACTTCGCGGCCCGCAACTTCGTCTGCCCTCGACCAGTTTCGGACCCGGCTTGGGCAACAACGGCTCGATGAGCGACCACAGTTCATCCGAGA
The DNA here is from genome assembly GCF_053598275.1 of Streptomyces sp. NPDC001156. Classification (NCBI taxonomy): domain Bacteria; kingdom Bacillati; phylum Actinomycetota; class Actinomycetes; order Kitasatosporales; family Streptomycetaceae; genus Streptomyces; species Streptomyces sp. NPDC001156. The sequence goes on from NZ_JBSFJX010000366.1 coordinate 4,479, forward strand.
CGATCCACGGCCGCGACTCCCTCTGCCCCACGACAGAACCAACGAGCAACCAGGCCGAACGTCACATGATCGACAGGTTCTGTTAGGACCTCTAGCCCGAGCCCGAATCACCGACGACGCTGTTGGTCTGCAGCTGCTCCTCGGCGAGCACGGCGACGCTGCAGGCCCCCCGATCCCGGTCGCGATCGAAACCTCCCGGCGGCCTGCTCGTAGCCTGCCTCCGAGCCACCCGGCGCCCCGTCTACGCAATCAACCGTTCCTAGTCAGTGAGCAGGAGTGAGTCTTGTACCCAATCCTGGTCAACTGGCGCATCCCGAACGGTGGTGGATGCACTGGTCTCCCG
>NZ_JBSFJX010000367.1:0-4818 GCF_053598275.1 Streptomyces sp. NPDC001156
GCGGCCGGCCCCATCGCTCTGTGCGTCGCCGTCGCCTCCACCCCGACCACGGTCCAAGCGGCTACCTGGGCCAAGCCGACCGCCGTGCGCACCACATCGGCCGCCGCCGACCCAGGCGGCTATGCGCAGTTGTTCCTCAGCGTCTGGTTGCGCAGCCGATGGCTCCGGACGTCGAGTTGCCCACCCCGGCCTTGGATGCGCAGTCGGCACCGGAGTCTGTGACGACGGTGTGCAGTGCGCAGCGCGGCGTCGGCGCGTGGGCGGTGACGGCGCAGTACGCCGACGGATGGGTGCGCTATTACACGGTGCCGGTGGCCGCCGACAGTGCGGGCTCCTCCTTCACAGTCACCGGTGCGCCCGGCGTGGTGGCCGGCCCGGCCCGTGCTGAGGTGCCGAAGCCGGTGTACGTCGTGACCGTCCCGGGGGGTCTCGGTTGGTGGTCGTGGATGGGGCCGGTCCCCATCGTCGCGTGGGTGCTGGCGATCTGGGCGGTGCGCCGACCGAAGATCCGGGGCCGGGCCCCGATGCAGGCCGCGTTGGGCTGGGTGCTGCTCGGCGGGCAGCCTCGCGGCGGGCGGATCGGCGGTCGGGCCGCCCGCGACCGAGCGCCCCGAGCCTTGTTCGGCAGCTTCAGCATTGAGGTCGCGCCCACGCCGGACCCCGCCGTGAAGGCCACGCCCTCCCGTGCGGCTCGGCTGTGTGCGCCTCGGACGCCGCTCGCAGGCCTGGTCGCTGCTCCCACGATGCCGGTGGCGCCGGTATCGGGTGTTCAGCAACTGCTCGCCTTCGCCCACCAGGGGGTGCGCGGTGAGGGTTGCGATCCGTCACATCGCCGGGCACCTGGTGTGGTCCACGCAGGGCAGCGTGTGGGCCCTCTACCGCCTTCACCCGGGGCCGGACGCACAGGGACAACGCGAGAAGAGCGTCCAGGGCACCCATGTGGCCGCCGCCGTTCGCGACGAACAGCTCGCCAAGATCACACATTTGGTGCGGTCGCTGTCCGGAGCTCCACGGTTGTTCGGCCTGTGCGCGCAGGTCGACCCGGGTGAGATCGCCCTGCGCATGATCGAGGGCATCGAGCCGGCCGAGCAGGTGCCGGGTGCGGGTCGGCACCCGTGGGTGGAGAACGTCGAGGCCACCTTGGATCTGCTGGACGACCAGGAGATGCACCGCCGCACCCTGTGGCTGGCCGTGCCCCTGCAGACCGAGACAGGCGGCCTGCGGGTGTCGGCGTCCCTCGGCGCGGCGTGGGCCGAGATCGCGCCGATGGTGGGCCTGCGACCGGTGCCCTCCAGGGTTCAACTGCATCCATGCATTCGTCGAAGATCCGAGTGTTCCGGTCGTGCTTGCTGCCGGTGCAGAAGGACGCACTGGCGGTCATCCGGTCATCTCTGGCGATGATGAAACATCCTCTGACCTGCTATTTTATTCTTGATCATTCTTTCGCTTGGTCCCCTCAAGTACAAGTGCCGACTTGAAATGAATCGGGCTGTCCGGCAGGCTGTGTGCATGACCGACGCACCCCGAGCACGCGCCCCGCTCGCCGAGCTGAGCGAGGTGCAGCGGCGCCGGCTCGACCAGGCACAAGATGCCATTGAGAAGGCCCTCAAGAGGGTCGAGGTCCGGCGTGAGGAGTTTGCCGACTTGGCCGCGCAGGTCGCTATTGGCCTGGGACGGGGCGGGGCGTCCGCCGTTGCCCGGCATTTCGGCTGGACCCCGCAGCACGCGTCCGCGCTCGTCGCCGCCTACAGGGCAAAGCAGGCCGCCGAGGAGGGGAACGTCGCATGAGTGCAGCCGCCGACTACGAGATGGGCGTTGACCCCGAGCGGGCCCTGAAGTACGCCGTTCAGCACATGCGTGGGGGCGACCGTGTCGAGATCATCGAAGGAGCCATCGAGCCCGTGTCACCTACCTGGGACCACGAGGCGGCAGCCGAGGCGATCCGCGACCAGATCAAGCCGCGGGTGCGGGAGCTGGACTGCGTCACCGGCTCGGGAAATCTGGACCTTCCTGGTTCGGCGAACTGGTACGTGCCCGACATCGCCGTGGTGCCACTCGACATCGCCAAGGGTGGCGGCGCCTTGCTGCCCGATCAGACGCTTCTCGTGGTCGAGGTGACGTCGGAGTCCAACGCGGACACGGACCGGGTCGTGAAGCGCCGTCGGTACGCCGAATACGGGGCGCCGCTCTATCTCCTGGTCGACCGGATGGAGCGCAGCGTCACCCTGTTCTCGGAGCCCGGCCGCCTCGGCTACACGAAAGCGGACGGACCGCACCCCTTCGGCACGAGGCTGCACCTGCCCGCTCCGTTCGGGATCGATTTGGACACGAGCAGCCTGTAGCCGCAATATCCGTACACCCAGGCGCGTCAGCCGGATCCCGCTGAGAGGCAGGCGCGCCGCGTCCACGCCCGTCAGGCTGCCGAGGGCGGGCGCCAGCCCTCTGTCCCTCAGAGGACTGCTCGTCACGACTCCGAAGGGCCTCATCGATTTCCGCCGCGCCATGAGTTCGCTCCCACCTTGGCATCCGACTAACCGGACCGCTGGCCGACGGCTCCCCCCGGCGCGCAGGCGCCTTTCATACAGAGGCCGGCGTACTGTGCGCACTCGGAGAGTTGATGAATTGACTGAGGGGCGGCCGTGCGGGGACGGCGTCGGCGGCATGGGGACTCCCCCGGTGGGGCCATAGTGGCCTTGACGGTGTCCGTGGCCGTGCTGCTCACGGCGGCCGCTGCAACGCTCTGGGTCAGCGTGCCGAACTTGGCGCTCGCGGCGCAGTGGGACGGGACCTCGGGGGTGATGTCCATTCGCTCGTGCAGCGAAGTGGGACCACCCAAAGAGCGACATCAACGATGTGCGGGGTCCTTTCGCTCCGATGACGGCAAAACGTTGGACCCGGATGCAGCGATCTCCGAGCCCCTGGCTCCAGGGACAGTGCTGGCGGTCCAGCGTGCACCGGACGGCACCTACGCCAGTGTGGGGATCGCGGCCTTCTTTGGCTGGCTCGCCGTGACCTTGCTCGGTGCTGCGCTGGGCGGCGCCGCAGTGCTGATCGGCATGGCGCCGACCCTCCGCGTACGCATACGCCCAGGCTGGGTGACGATCTTGGTGTTTCTGAGTGCAGCCCTCCTCTCCGCGTTGACCGGCGCGATCGCAGGATCCCTGGCCGGATAGAGTCACTGCCTGCTTGTGCCGGGAGTTTCAATGACCCCGTCAAGCGCCGCTGCCTGGGCCTGGAGCACCAGTTTGGAAGACCGCGTATGCGAGTGGGTTCTGACCTGGTGAGGCGCTGGCCTGTGCGTTCTCCGGACGTTCGCCGACGTTCCCAGCGGCCCCCCAGCAGTCGCCACCTGATCGGGCACAGATGGGGCACGGGCACACGTGTAAGGGCCGTTGGCCGGCGAAGTCAGTGGTCGCCTCGATACTTGCCGACGCTGTGCGGACCGCGAAGACGAGGGCGTTCGTCATCCTGGACGGCACCCTGCCGGCAGGCATCGGCTCGTGAGCTGCGGAACGAAGTTCCCCGCCCATCCAATCACCGGGTAGGCCGAGGCCGACCCCGGGCCCCCGCGCTGCCCCCGCATCCTCGCGACGACGTTAGTGTCTTGCTTCCAGCTTGCGATCAAGAAACGAACGCCTTGGATTGAAACCAGGCCTTCTATGGATATACGCGCCTGACCAAGGAGAACATCGGACCCTGCGCCCAAAGCGTTAAGGGGGATAGCCATGAGAACGAACATGATCCGCAACGACCGCATGGCCATCACCTACGACGTGATCAACGGCTGGACCGTTATCGAGGTCGATGGCGAGGTCGACGCCCACACCGCTCCTCTGATCTGCGAAGCAATGATCAAGCTTCTCCACGAAGGACACCGTCACTTCGTCCTCGACCTGTCCATCATCCCCTTCCTCGACTCGATGGGGCTGCGCATGGTCGTGGCGGTGACCAAGCGCATCCGCGGCTGTGAGGGCTCACTGCGGATCACGTGTACCTCCAGCCGAATAATCAGGGTCTTCGAGTTCACCGGCCTGGGAGAGGCCTTCGAGTTCTACGGTTCGCCAGAGGAGGCAACACGACGCGGCCCGCTGTCCAGCGGCCTGGCGAGCCGGCCACGCTCCTGAGACCCATGTGGCTCTGCCACCACGTGGATGTGGTCGACGCAGATCCCGGTAGTGGCCTGGCATCCCTGCCGGGCAGCACGTCCACCGGGCGTCGCTTCTCCAGATCCACCAGGATCGTGGCGTACGAGTCGCCCTTCCGCAGGGCGAAATCGTCGACACCGAGCACGCGGATCTGTCCGACGGGTTCTTCCGGCGCGGCGCGGACCAGACGTAACAGGGTGTCCTCGGCGACGCGCAGGCCCAGCACCCTGGCCAGACGGGCTCCCGCGCGGCCGGCCAGCGCGAGAGCGATCGATGTCAACTGCTCACGCACCAGTGGCGTGTAGCGGGCATGGGGGCTGGTCAGCCCCGCGATCTGCTCGGCGTCGTCCGTTAACGCGGACTCGGCGTAGGCGTCCCACAGTTCGGTCTCGGCGGTGATGTTGTGCGGTACGGGCACAGCGCGTTCCTACGGGACGCCGAGATGTGGGGGGAGTCCCCGCCCTCGGGGTGCCGTCGCTCGGGGAGCAGGCCGTGCCTTGATGGTCTGCAGCTCATGGTCGGGTCGACCAACTGGTCGGGCCGACCATGCCACCTTCACCGTTCCTAGTCAGTGAGCAGGAGTGGGTCTTGTACCCAATCCTGGTCAACTGGCGCATCCCGAACGGTGGTGGATGCACTGGTCTCCCGCGTTCGCGCCGCGTCCGGCGACACG
>NZ_JBSFJX010000368.1:0-4816 GCF_053598275.1 Streptomyces sp. NPDC001156
CTCTTGTGCGAACTGCGCCGCCGGTCCAGCAGCCTGATCCCGCCCATGGCCCTGCACTGCGCCCTCAACAGCTTCGGCTACGCCTTGGCCTGGGCAGCTGCCGACGGGAGGGGCGGACGCCTGCCAGGAGCCACGCCGCGCCTGGGCCAGCGGGCCACCGTCCTTTTCCGACACCTCGTCAGCGACTGCTACCGGCAGATGGCTCCCTGCGTCGTGCCTTCTTGAATGGCCGTCGAAGTGACACGGCGTGGGGAGTCCAAAGAACGCCGACAACGGGCTGCCGCAGGTGAGCCGACGGCCGTTGCCTCTCGTAGGCGACCCGTCGTTCAAACTGCGCCAGCCCGCTGCGTGTCCACAACGGAGCAGACAGCGCGCCTGTCAGCCGGTCAGGAAGGCAGTGTCCAGCTCTGATTGGCCGCGCCGGTGCACGACCAGATCTGCAGCCGTGTGCCGTTGGCAGAGCTGGGGCCGGTGGCGTCCAGACACTTCCCGGACTGCGGATTCACCAGCGCGCCGGCCGTACCCGGTTGCCACTTCTGCGCGCCGGTGCCGTTGCAGTCGTACAGCTGCACCTTGGTGCCGTTCGCGGTGCCGCCCGAGGTGACGTCCATGCACTTGCCGAGTGCCTGCAGGCTGCCATCGCCCGCTACCGTCCAGTTTTGCGCAGACGTGCCGTTGCAGTCGTACAGCTGCACCGCCGTGCCGTTGGCGCTGTTGGCACCCGCGATGTCCACACACTTGCCACCGTATCCATGGATCGGACCGGTGGGGCGCGGCGGAGTGATCGGTCCTGACTGTCCGCCCAGCCAACGCAGGCCCTGTATGAGCAGCTGGTTCTGCTGCGTGCTGGCGAAGGTGGAGGACAGGGTGGTGTTGGTGGAGTAGTCCATGGCGTTGTGGCCGAAGTTGGCGTAGATCATCTTGTAGTTGCGGTTGGACCAGACGATCGGGTAGTAGCCGCTATACCACGACTGGTTGGGGTCCGTGCCGACCGGAAACGTGGAGGAGTCCATCGACGCGAGGATGTCGATGGCCGGGTTCTGCCGCAGGTCGTACTGCCAGCTGTACCACTCGCTGACCGAGGAGCTGATGGTGGCCGGCAGGCCCGCCGTCGCCGGGTGAGTGGAGTCGTCGATCCTCAGCGTCTCGGAGGTCGGCCCCCAGGTGTTGGTCTGGAAGGTGCCCGTGCCAAGGAAGGTGTTGTGGTACCAGGGCCAGTCGCTGCTGTCGGTGTTGAAGGCCGAGACGTGGAAACCCAGGAAGCCGCCACCGTTGTTCATGTACGTCTGAAACGCGGACTGCTGCGCGGCGGTGTGGGGGTAGTTGTCGAGGAACATCACCACTTGGTAGTTGGCCAGGTTGGCGGTGTTCAGCTGGTTCCAGTCGTTGGTCGAGGTGTACGAAAAGCCGTACTGCGCGGCAGCCTGCGGGAACCAGGAGTTGGCCTCGTGGACGAAGCTGATGTGCGCCGCGTCATAGGTCCCGTCGTAGAAGGCGATCACCTTGAAGGCAGGCGCCGCCTGGGCGGCGTGTGCCGAACCGGCCTGCAAGCCGAGCAGCACAGCGAACAGTGCGAACAGCCGTGTAAGGGTCCGGGGCCATCCGCGGGTGCAAGGTCCGAACATGTGGAGCCCTTCCTCGTACGCGAAGGAATGGGAACTTGCGCCATCCACTGCCTTCCATACGTCCAGCTCATGCGCATGTCAATGGTCCAGACCAAGAGCCAGGTGGTTTAGACCCATCCGCCCGACTAAAAGCCGCGCCGTACGTCCTCGGGCCGGGAGGACGCCGACATCGTCGCCTTCAGGGGCGAGTTGCCGGGGTTCGGTTGCGACTCCTACGGCAGCGGGGCATGCGCGGCGTCAAGGATGCGCCCTGGCTCACGAAGGAGATCAAGGGGCGGGGGCGCCGGATTTCGGGGCGGGGAACGCGCACCGCGCACCCCCTAGGCATGCCGACCGGTCGGTACTACCCTCGGCCCAACTCGGACCCCGCGTACGAGTTCTGGTTGTTCCGAGACGACCCCACCGGTATTCCTGCAACGTTTGGAGGAGCCGTATGTCCGCCACTCCGACGTCACTCGACGACGGCAGACCGGGGCCCTCAGCCCCGGCCGCCGGTGCCCGTAGCACACTCGCCCGGCTGCTGCGCCGGGACCTGACCGCGTATCCGGCCACCGGGCGCCGGCTGGCGTATCTGGCGATCGTTGTCGTCACCACCGTGGTGCTCTACTACATGCTCTACATTCAGTACGCGGTCGCGACGTCGATCATCACCCACTTCGGCATGACCTACCGCTACTTCGTGTGGGTGTCGGTGATCGGCAACGCCGTCGGCGCCTTCGCCTCGCTCGCCGCCGGGCTCGCCGACCGGTGGGGCCGCGCCAACATGGTCGTCTACGGACTGCTCGCTGCCTCGCTGCTGGTGTACTTCGGGCTGCCCAACGTCGACGGCAAGGCGACGTACCTGGTGCTGTTCGCACTGGTCAGCTTTGTCGAGGGCGTGGTGCTGGTGGCCACGCCCGCGCTCATCAGGGACTTCTCACCGCAGTTGGGCCGGGCCACGGCGATGGGCGCCTGGACGATGGGCCCGGTCGTCGGCAGCCTGGTCGTCACCGTTGTCACCAGCAGCACTCTGGACACCTCCAGTTGGCAGGACGAACTGCGCTACTCCGCGCTCTCCGGCTTCGTGGTGTTCGTGTTCGCGCTCTTCGCGCTGCGCGAGCTGTCACCCGCCCTGCGCGACCAGATCATGGTCACCCTGCGGGACCGGGCGCTGGTCGAGGCGCGCGCCAAGGGCATCGACCCGGCGTCGGCCCGCCGAGGGGAATGGCGGCAGATGCTGCGGCTGGACGTCACCGGCTCAGCCGTGGCCATCTCCATCTACCTACTGCTGTACTTCGCCGCGGTCGGCAACTTCGTGGTCTTCTTCGCCACCACCTACGGCTACAGCGAGCAGCGGGCGAACGCCGTCGCCAACTGGTACTGGGCCCCCAACGCGATCGCGCTGGTCGTGGTGGGCCTGCTCTCCGACCGGATCAGGGTCCGCAAGCCGTTCATGATCATCGGTGCGCTCGGCTCGATCATCGCCACGGCCGTGTTCGCCACCCGCGCCACCCACCCGGCCACCGACTACTACACCTTCGCCTGGCTGTTCGTGGCCATCGGCGTGTTCAGCGGCATCGCCTACGCGCCGTGGATGGCGAGCTTCACCGAGACCGTCGAGAAGCACAACCCGGCCGCCACCGCCACCGGCCTCGCGGTGTGGGGGTGGACGATCCGCGTGGTCGTCGCGGTCTCCGCGGCGTTCATCCCGGTGCTGGTCACCTCGGTCACGCCGCTCGTCGACCACGGCGCCGAGGTCGCCGCGGCGCAGAAGCAGGCCGCCCCCGCGCTCGCGATCGTCGGCGCCCATCCGCAGACCTTCGCCGAACTCGGCTCGTACGCCCCGGGCAAGGTGCCTCCGGACGTCGCCGCGCGGGCACAGCAGGTGGTCGGCGCTGCGGACCTGGCCACCGTGCAGAAAGCGCAGCCACAGCTCGACCTGCTGAAGAAGTACGGGACCACGGTGCAGAAGGCCGCGCACGACGGGCCGGGCCAGTGGCGGACCTGGTGGTGGATCTGCGTCGGCGGCCAGGTGCTGTTTCTGCCGTTCGTCTTCCTGATGACCGGGCGCTGGAGCCCCAAGCGCGCCCGTGAGGACGCCGAGCTGCACCAGCAGGCGGTGGACCGCGAGTTGGCCGCGCTCGCGGCAGAACGGGCCTGATCCTGCCGCCGGCACGCGTCCTGCCGGCGGGTAGCACGGCTGGGAGCACGGCCTGAGGAGCGTGCCGATCCCGAGCGCGGTCCGCAGGCCCGCGCTCGGCTCGCCCGGCCGCGGGCGAGGGGCCGGTGACCTGCCCGATTCCTCGATCGTGGCGGCACCGCAGCAGCGACACGGGCAGGTGCTCGGGGCGTCTGACGAAGTCGGAGCAGACCGAGTAGTCCTTCATCGCCATCGGCGGTGTTCTCGCTTCCTCCGGATCAAGCAGATCCAGTATCAGCGTGTCCACCACTCAGGGGGAGGCCCCAAGGCCGGGTAGTTAACGATCTCCGTGTCACTGCAAGGGAGTTGGTGACCATGTTGTGGCGGTGTAGAGGCCGGGTCCGATCTTGTGGATGAGTCCGCTCTCGGCCCATCTGGAGAGTTGTCTGTACATGGTGTCCAGGGTGACGTCGCCGAAGTGAGCCGCGATGTCGCGGGGTCTCCACAGGCGGGTGGGGTCTTCTTCGAGCAGGGCCAGGATTCGGTGTCTGCGGCGCTCGGTGGGGGCGGTGTGCCGGTCGTCCCGGGAGGTGGTGGGCAGCGCGGGCTGCGGTTGTGAAGGTTCGAGGACGCTGACGTCGAGGCTGGTGACGGTGCGGCTGTGATCGGGTCTGCCGTCGTTGTGTCGTTCGTTGTATCGGGAGGTCGGTGATTTGACCTTGCGGGTGCTCACGCGGGGGCGACGGGGTGGCAGGAGTGCGGCCAGGACGCGGCGTCCGATGGTGCCGACTGGGTCGCCGGCGTCCATGATGACGCCGGCGGCCTGGATTACCTGCTCACGGGCGGTCTGGAGGGCGATGGTGAAGCCGCAGCGGTCCGGGTCGGTGCCGGGGAGGGACTCGGCTGCATCGACCATCGCCGTGCGCAGGAGTTGGTAGAGCGCCAGCAGGGACCACATCTCCTGCTCGACGCCGACGCGGTCACCCGAGCGCAGCACCCGCCCGGACATGATCGTGTGGCGGAGCGCGTAGTACGCCGATTCGTGCTCCCACCGCTGGTGATACAGGCTGAC
>NZ_JBSFJX010000369.1:0-4799 GCF_053598275.1 Streptomyces sp. NPDC001156
ACGCGGGAGACCAGTGCATCCACCACCGTTCGGGATGCGCCAGTTGACCAGGATTGGGTACAAGACTCACTCCTGCTCACTGACTAGGAACGGTAAGAGCCTGCCCCTGCACGATGGCGCCCGCTGCCTCCCCCCGGAGTACAGGCGCCTGACCCCGCCCGGGGCCACTCAATTCAGCGGCCCGTCAGACTAGGGTGTCACGGGTGGCGGCCGATGGTTTCATGATCACTACCCTTGTGGAGACCTGCGCACACTGCCGTCACGCTTCGATCACCACCGGGCACACTGGTGCCGCGACCACCGCCGCGGACGTTCATGTCACCAGCGCCTTCTATACCAGCAACCGCGTGGTCGAGGGCGACAAGTTCTGGATGAAGGCGGTTTTGGCCAACGGCAGCGCCTCCTGGTGACATCCTGATCCGGTGCCAGAACTCATCAGCCCGTCCCGCGCGATCGTGCAGAGCGGAAGCGCCGACGTCGTCGTGGAGTACGGCTACTACAACGTTTGGGCGGGAGGCGAGCGCAGCGGCGCTGATACGCCCAGCCGGGACGGGCTGCTGTTCGGCGAGGCCGGCTGACTGGCGGTCATCTGCGGCAGCGACTTCGTCCCCGTGCCCTGCCGGGTCGAGGTCCTCAAGCGGATGCCGCCGGCCGTCGACCGCGGCTGGGACATGGTCGGCGAGTACGACCTCGACATCCAGCAAAGGGTCCTGACGGTCATGGGAAGCCAGGGGGATCACCCCCATCTGACCCTGAGCAGCGCCCGCGGCCTCCACCGGGTCCGGGTGCATGTGCGCAACCGGGACCAGGGCCTGCGGATCACCGACGTGGGGCAGCTGGTGGACATCTCCCCCGTGAACCCGGAGGAGCACCTGATCCAGCTGTGGCCCGCCAGCCATGCCCGCCCGGCCGAGGTGCTCCTGGGGCCCGACGGGTACGCGGTCTCCTACCTCTCAGGTTCCGCCTGACCGTGCCGTGGCGAGAGGAAGAGGAAGGCCGATCGGTCGATTACGTTGCCGACGATCACCGCGTACATCCAGGACGAACTCTCCGGAGGAGAGCTCAACGGTCGCTGAACCACTGGTACTTCCAGTGCCTGGGCACACTGGACACGTGAGCACCGCACGAACCGGGCGTGACGGCCGCCCCCTGGTCCCTACCGACCAGGCCGCCTACTCATTCGGTATGCGGCCCAAGCAGTTCCGTGACTGGGCGCGCCGCCGCAAACTCACCCCGGCCGGCTCGCGCCCCAACCCACAGAGCATGGAACGACGGACTCTTCTTTGTGCGCCCATCGGACGAGGAGGACGCTCTGCACTCTGCGGTTGCCGCTCCACGCGTACGCCCCGTATTCGAGACCGCAAGGAAGTTCACGCCCGTGTGTCGTCAGAACGTGTGGAACTCCTCGAAGGGCGGCTCGAACGACGGGTCAGGTAAGCGAAAGGCCGTGCAGCGAGTCACTGGTTCGACCTGAGGACCGGCGGAAACCGTCGTCGGAGCTTCGCCGGGGAAGGCGTCTGGAAGCACCGTCCATCCCAGGTTCCTCTCGTAGTAGCGCACGGCAGTTCGCACAGACGGGGCCCAGGCGTCATCGACGATGATCAGCCCGCCGGGCCGAACGACCTTGCGCAGGAAGTAGAGATCGACGAAAACTTCATGGAACCGGTGACTGCCGTCCACGAAGGCCGCATCCACAGCGAGACCTTCCGTGAGGAGTTGCGGAAGCGCGATCGACGAAGGAACGAGCATGAGCGACGCGATCGAGTCCAGCCCCGCGGAGCGCAGCAGGTCCCAGCCGGCATTGGACCAGTCACGTTCTTGAAACGGGTCGATGATGACGTGCCGAGCGCGCGGTGGGTTCACCGTGACCAGCGCCTCACCGATCGCGAGCGCGGAACTGGCATAAGCAAGACCGATCTCGACAAGCGTCTGCGCACCCTCGGAGATCAGGAGGTCACGCAACTGGTCGCATTCACGTTCGGGCATCGTGATCGTCTCGAAGTCCGCCTCGCCGTCCCGCGTTCGTGGCGGCCCCTCCTGCGCGAGCCTACGGCGTACTTCACGGACCCGCTTCCTGCGCTCATCCGTTTCCATCGTGTTGACCACGCATCCACGCTACGAGCACTTCGGTCGAAGGGGGAGGGACCGACACAGGCTTCCCGGTGACGGGTTCCTCTGGCGGTGGCCGCTCGCGTTCTCGGAACCGGTCCCCAGTGCATTTCGAGGTCGACCGGCTTCGGTGACTTCAGGCGCGACAGCAGTAGTACCGGCGCGGCGGCCTCGCGCCGCTCCACACATCACTCCCGGCCTCCCCGGACGCGCCTTCGTAGCCCCGCCATGGATGGGTGCCGTTGAGCAGTCGAAGTCACCGCGCCGCAGGTGACCGCAAGGGCCACCGTGACTCGCCTCCCCCACCGCCCTGCTCTGCCCCAGCCAGATCGGCTCTACGATCAACCAGATGCACGCGAAGCGCAGCTGAAGGGGAGCAGCATGATTTCCGAGCCGGAGATGGCAGGAGAGATCGGCGCGGCTGAAACACCCGAGATAGTCAGCGACCTCGACCGGAGGCCTACCGGCCCACGTGGGTCGCGAAGCCCCTGGCTGTGGGCACTGGGGGGAATGGTGGCAGCATCGGCCCTCTGGGCGGCAGCGGTGTTCCACTTCGGGCTGGGCACTCCGAGGCCGGACGCACGGGGGTACCACCTCGACCACGACCCTTGCCCGTCCGTGCAGCTGGCGTCGATCGAGGCAGCCATCGCACCGAGAGACTCGGCCAGCCTGACCGATTCGGGACTGCTGAGGGATCCCGCCCTCGACCAGGTCCAGTGCTTCGTCTCTCTTCAATCCGAAACCACTGCCAAGCAGTCCAAGCCAGGCTGGTTCCTCTACTACACCGTCGGCATCACGGTGGAACAGCACAAGAAGGCTGACCCCGGGGCCGAGTTCGAGGCGCGGCGACGGGTGACCGATCTCGGGGTCGTTCCCGAAGACAGTGTCAAGGCCGTCACGCACCTCGGCGACAAGGCCTACTTGGTCACCCGGTCTCTCGGCGACACCGAGTTGCGGGTCGTGGACGGCGGAACGGTCCTCTCCCTCAGTCTCTCCGCCGTTCCCCACTATGAAGGCGAGGGCACGGGCGACCAGATCGGTGACGGACCGGACACCCCTGATCTGTCCTCGTACCAGCCGGCCATGATCAGCGACATGCGTGACCTCATGGCCAGCCTCAAGCGATAAGGGCTCCCAACAGAAACTGTCGACTCTGCGACTGTCGGCCCGCTTGCTTCTTGATCTTGCCGTAGGAGGAGGGAGTCACCGCGTGATCGTCTCGGACGAACTGCAGTCGCTCATTGGGCCGTTGTCACCCGGGTCGGGTCCGAAGCTGTGGGATGGCTATGGCCATGGGTGCCGGGCAGGCAGGCGCTGTGCGGGGATCCTGTCCGTGCTGCACACGCGGATCCAGCTTCATGGCTTCCGACGACTGCGAGTCAGCTGGGGACGACGCGAGACGTCCATGAGGCCTTCCTCGGCATCGCCACCTGCCTGATCACCCACGGCCACGTCCAACCCCTTGGCCAGACCTCGAAGGCGTGACGGGACAGCCCTCGGGTCAGGTTTGTGTGCGAGACCGCATTGTCAGCACGACCGTCTATCTTCGCCGCATGACACAGACAGATCCTGCTGACTTCCGTCGTGAATGGGCCCGACTTGAGGCGTGGCTTGAGACGCACTCGCCCGCCGACCTGGCGACACTGCGCGGACCTGCCGACCGCGGACAGCTCGCCGAGCTTGAAGCACGACTGGGATTCCCACTGCACCCAGAGCTGAGGACGCTGTTGGACCTGCACGACGGAGCCGCTGCTCCCTCAGCCTTCCCCGGGATGAGTGCAGCAGCTCTGCATGCCGGGGCCTTCCTTCCGCTGGGCCATCGGATGAGCTGTGTGGACGACATCCTCGAGGAATACGACATACTCGTGGACGTCGGCGAGGACAACATCGACGCCGACCTCTGGGATGAAGAAGCCCTGGCGGTGAATCTGCATCGATGCGTGCCTTTCGCGCTGCCCAACGATGGTGGCGTGGCCTTTGTCGATCATCGACCCGGCCCTTCGTACGGGCATGTCTATGAGATGGGCATCGGATCGGGAGATCTGGAGGGGACGCTCTGGGCAACCACCCTCACCGAGTTCTTCCGCGCGCTGGCTGATGCTCTGGAAACGAGCACTCCTTTCCTGAATCACTGGCCCACACCCTACGATGACGGGTCGGGCCACCGTTGCCTCGATTGGGAAATCCGTTCCTGAGCGTGAAGTCGGGGCGTTCTCCTGACAGTTGGCTCTTGGTGGCGATAGCCCTTGGCGTGTGAGGTACGCGCAGGGCGGCGGGCTGACCGGCGCCGAGAGGGCCGCGCGGAAGTGGATCTGGCCGCAGACCCCAACGCCTTCGACCTGGCCTCACCCGGACCGGACGCCAAGGCGGCGCCGTACAGCAAGGGCCCCCTCAGGCGCCCGTAGGTCGCGTTGCACTGGAGGAGAATGTCGTCATGGCACCTACCTCTCCCGCGTCGCGGCTCGTGGCTGGGGCCGCCAGGGCCCGGCTGTGCCCCCTTGGACTTCGCCGGCGTGGCCAGTCTCGCCTTTGGCTGGACGACCATGGTTGGTGGCTGGGGCTTGTCGAGTTTCCTTCGCCCAGCTGGAGCCAGGGCAGTGAGTGGTGTGCATCGTGAAGTGGCAGGTCACGGGCCTGGTGTGATTCTGTGCGCGGGTGCTCGTGCTGGTCGCGCGGGGCAGTCTGCCGTG
>NZ_JBSFJX010000370.1:0-4736 GCF_053598275.1 Streptomyces sp. NPDC001156
AGAACTGCGCGACGCCCATGTCCGCAAGGTCACCTACGACACGAAGGACAACATCAAGGCCACGGTGTACCCGCAGGACATCAAGGTCGGTACCGGTGGCAGCGCGAAGCGCTCGATCGCGGCCAACCACGCCACCAACGGCCAAGGCCTCGAACTGGCCAAGGTCGGTACGGCGTGGCGCATCTCCGGTGGTGGCGTCTAAAGGTGACCGTGTGGAAGTAGGGTCAGGGACTGGGGCGGTGACGCGTGACGCTCCGTTTCCAGTCCCCGCCCGTGCCGCTTCAGAATGGCTGCATGGGCTCTGACCAGCGACGATGTTCCGCCGGGCCTGTAGGGCACCGGGGGTGCATATGCTCGTGCGAAGGGGCTGCCCCGCCGCTACGACACTGCACGGCTCGCCCGGCGCATCCGTGCCGACCTGCGCGCGCGTCAGGTGCCGTGGGAGGCGCTGCCTGGACAGGAGCCGGGACCCGCGGCTGCCGGCTCCGGAGCCCCCTCGCCGGAGCACTGATTCGGACGGCTGTCCGGACTGCTAGCCGCGCCGTCCGCCGTCGCTTCTGCTCTGGCACCTTTCACCGGGGTGGCGCTGACCGGTCCCCGGGGGCGGTTGCCCCCATGTTCCGGGTGAGGCGTCCATGGCGATGCAGCGTTCGACGCGGGCGAGTTGGAGGCGCAGCTCCTGTGAGGCCTTCGCGGCCATGGCGCGGCGCTGCGCCGGCGGCTTGGAGCGGTAGGCGGTCAGCCACGTCTTCACTGTGCGGCACCGTTGCGAGCCCCCACGGCCAACCGCCGGTAGGCGATGGCGAATTGTCATCGATAGCGCGGGCTGGTGACGCGGCTACGACGGGGTTCGCCGGCCCCGCCTTAAGCCGCCTGCGGCGGCCCAGGCGCGTGAGGTGACGAGTAGCTTCGCCGGCGTGGAGACTGACCGGCAATAGGTGCCCGGGAGGAGGCGGAGGTGTCAGGACGAAAACCGAGTGAGGCGGCCAGCGTTTCGGGTCCACTCCCGAGAGTTAAAGAGGGGGCGGCTGCTGCGTGCCTTGTGCGCTCATCGCCCACGTCAGCACGATTGAGCGGCCACCGACGCACCTGCCGAAACCCACAGTCTGGTGCCGGCCAACCGGGCCTGCCGAAAGCCGACCCGTGCAACAGGTGTCGCTGAGCCAGCCCGGCACACAGGTCCGGCCGCCTACCGGCCCGCACCCGGCGCAGCCGCAGCCGCCTACCTACCTGTCTCCGCCCGGGTCGACCGGGGCAGTCGGCGCCGGCGCGCAGGACAGTTCCAGCAGCGGTGGATCCGTGGCAGTGGGTACCCGCAGGTAACGGGACTTCCTGAGGAGATGACTCCCATGCTGTTCATCGGCCTGCTTCTCCTTGCGGGCGTCGCTGCCTTCACGGCGCTCGCCATCGCCGACAACCTCTCCGGCGGCCCCGAGTACACGGTGTCGGTGCTCGGCCACGACATCGCCACCATGAATACCCTCGAGGTCTTCAGCGCCGGGCTCGCCCTGGCCCTCATCTTCTGCCTGGGGCTGGCCCTCCTGACAGGCTCGGCGTCACACCGCCGACACGCCCCAGAAGGCCCACGGCGGCTCGGCACCCGGGGCAGCGGCTAGCAGCAGGCCCAGTAGCTGGTGTCGCCCCGTGAGGCATGGGCGCGCCCCTTCACCGGCGGCCATCGCGCAGATGGCTACACGCTTGCGTGGGGCGGTGCTGTCGGAGGACGACGCTGCCATGGCGCCCGACCCGCACACCCCCATCGGCATGCCCCGAATAAGTCGCGTCCACGCCGACAACTTCGGCGTCCACGGGGTCTGGAAGGTATGGCGGCAGCTGCACGCGAGGGCATAGCCGTGGCCCTCCTTTCGTCCCGGGGGCGGGGCTGCCACGGGTCGCGATCAGGTCCCCGACGGACCGGACGCTGCGCCCTACTGGCTCCGGGCGGCCTTGGCCGCGTCCGGGTGGGAAGGGCAGACGGTGGCCGGGGCCTCGGAAGAGGCCAGTGCCGCCAAGGGCCTGGCTGCGCGCCTGCGGACGGCGGCCCCGGCAACCGCCAGCAGTGCCAGCACGATCACCATGGCGCCGTACCACATCGTCGTGACGCGCAGGCCGAGGGACGGTATGGCCAGCCCGGCCACCACGGCGGGAACGCTGAAGGCGAGGTAGCTGACGACGTAGACGGAGGCGAACAGCTTCGCCCGCTCCGTGGGACCGGCCAGTGCCGCAAGCGAGCCGAAGGAGCCCAGGAGGGAGCTGCCCCAGCCGACGCCGGCGAGGGCGGTTCCGAGGAAGAACAGCGGCGCCGAGGGTCCGACGAGGGCGAGCAGGGTCAGAGCGGTCCCTGCGGCGAGGGCCACGCACCCGGCGGCCATCACCCGCTGCGGCGCCAGGTTGCGCCCCAGCAGTGAGGCGACGGTTCCCGCGCTGTAGAACGTGGTCAGCGCCAGGGCACCGACCAGATGGCTGCCGATGTGCAGGACCCCTACGGCCAGCGAGGGGCCGAGCGAGAGGTAGAACCCAGTGATCGCCCAGGTGGCGACGAGGCAGGGCATGATCGCCAGGAAGGCCCGGCGCCCCTGGGACGGCACGGCCAGTTGCGGCCGCAGCGAGACCCAGGCGCCCGGCCGGGGTGTGACCGGCTCGGGCAGGAAGAACACCGCCGCGGTCAGCACCAGGAAGACGGCGATGAGCAGCACGAAGACCAGCGTCGTGGGGGCGGAGGCATACTGCACCAGCAGTCCGGTGCCCAGCGCCCCGAGGGCCAGCCCGGCGGCCGGGGCGGCGCTGTTCAGCACCGAGGCGAGGCGTGATGCGGGCGACGGCTGCAGATCCACCAGCCCGGCGCTGATGGCCCCCATCGCCGCACCCATCCCCAGCCCCTGCAGGATGCGCGCCACCAGCAGCAGCCCGACACCGTCGGCGGTGAGGAACACGACCATGGACACGGCCTCGACGATCAGCGCGGCAGCGAGCACCGGACGCCTGCCGACGTAGTCGGAGAGTCGTCCGACGGTCAGCAGCGCGACCAGCAGACCCAGGGCGTAGACCGCGAAGATCGTGGTGAGCACGGTCGGCGAGAATCCCCAGCGGTGCTGGTACACCACCAGGAGCGGGGAAAGCGCGCTGTTCGCGGCAAAGAACGCAAGGAACGTGACGGCCAGAAGCCAGAAGCCGACCGGGCGTGATATTCGCCTCGCCGGGCGCAGGTGCTGGATGTGCATGTCGGTGGTTCTCTCCGGTGGTGATGGGGGCTATTGGCTTCGGCGAGGGTGCGGGGGCTCGGCGCAGTGGTGTCACCGGGCTCTGAGGGCACGACCCCGACAGGTAAAGCGATCGCTACACTTCGGTGCTAGTGCATCTGCTCATCGACGTAAAGCGAGGGTTCCCGGAATTCGGGTGAACCCGACACCACAAGGGGCTGCCGGATTTGATGCGTCGAATGGCGTGGTGCTGACGTTGCAGACGGCCTCGCCAGGGTTTGGCCTGGGGCGGTGAGCACGCGGCGCTCAGATGGAAAGGGCGGGTGCGGATTCGGCGGCTGAGGTGAGTCGGGCCGCCAATGCCTAGAAGGGTTCGGGGTCCTGCAGGGCTCGGCTGACGACGAGAGCCCCTTCCATTCCGGTCACGGCCAGTGCTGCCAGTTCCTGAGCGCTTTCGGGCTGCAATCCCTTGTCCACACGGCGCGGTGCCATGGTGGTGATCAGGCCTTGGAAGCCCCGGCGGATGACCGCAGCGAGGCGCGGGGTTGAACGGCCACCTCCATAACGATGGGGGCTACGTCGCATCCCTCGCGGTATTCGCTGGCGGCGATCTCGTCGCGGAAATGCGCGACGAAGCCTGCGAGCACGGCGGACGCGCTCTCCTCTCGGTCGGTCAGCCGGTTGATCAGCGCGATCAGCTCACTGGGTAAAGCCGTAAAAGTTCACGCCTGTTGTCGGCACCGGTGGGCAAGGGGCTCTACTGGAGTCGCTCTGCAGCCTGGGCGGGGGTGTCGTAATAGCCGGGCCGCGCCAGTCTTTGCACGACAGGTTGAACGATCGAAAATAGCCGAGAGGAGCCCGACGCCTCCGGCTGAGACGGACGGTTGCGAGAGCCGGCCGGTGCAGCCGTCCGGCTCTCACAGCTTGTTTTAGGCGGCAGCGTCCTCGAAGACCTTGACCATCTCGGCGTCCAGAAGCTCGGGAACGTCCGACTCGCGCATTTCGGGGAACTTTCCGAAGAACGCGGAAGGCAGGTCCATGTCGATGCGCGTCTGCTCACCATCTCGCTGGGAGACGCAGATGCGCACTGGTGCTCCAAGGCCGGCGGCTGCAGTGTGCTGGAACAGGCCTCGGGCAATGACGGCATTACCGACCAGGTAGAACTTGGACTCGATGGGGATTCCAGCCAGCCTCATGGTTGAGCCCTGCTCGAATTCCCAGAAAATGGAGAACTTGCTGGGCGCCGAGACCTCTGCAACGTAGGCCTCCAGTCCCTCGCGATCTGCATGCGTCACGTATTCCATCAACTTCGACGGCGTAAAGCGCTGCAAGCTCGACTCGATGGCCTTGGTGACCCTCGAAGAAGGACTTTTCCGAGCGGATCGTGACGAGTACGCCATCAAAGGGGGTCAACGTCTTGTGATCTGACATGGCTACCTATTGAGCCTTTCCCGGTAATGGATCATGACGTTGTGTGATCGTTCAGATGGTTCGGTCGTACTCGAGCTGGAGCAGGACGAGGGCCGCTGCGGCGAT
>NZ_JBSFJX010000371.1:0-4709 GCF_053598275.1 Streptomyces sp. NPDC001156
AGCACCGAACCCGAGGGTCCATCGCCGAGAAGCATGACAACGGACCCTCGGGTTCCTCCTGAGGACCCTTCAGTTTCCCTGAACTCGCGGAGGTCTGAGGGTCCAGGCAGGCTAGGCCGATCTCGTTGAACCGGTGGATGACGTCGCGGACGGTGTCCTCGTCGGCCTGGACCAGCTGGGCGATCACCGGCACCCGGTTCCCGCCCGCCGAAGCCGGCAGCATCATCACGCGCCGGTGGCGCACCGAACTCGTGCTGCCCCGCCGCACGATCTGCTGCAGCCGCTGCCCCTCCTGGTCGGTCAGTCTGCGCACACGGACAGGCTCAGACACCGCACCTCCAGCGGTCGGAACGGACGTCACCGCACATCCAACCGCCACGACCGCCAACCCGGCGAAGACGGTTGGCTCGGTGCGCTTTCGCCTCGGCGCGGGCACGGTCATCAGACTGACCTCGGCTCAAGTCGATCCGCGCCTATGACCGCAGCGTGCTGTCCCAGTGCCATGTGGTGAGACGAGGGTGCCCGGGCAGTTCGGCGCGCCCGGTGGCCCACAACAGGGTGAGCCAGGGATCCGCGCTGCCCGGGGCTTCTGGGAACAGACGGGCGAGCACTCGTGAGCAGAGAGCGGACGGCGGGGTCCAGGCAAGCCCGAACCCTTCCGCCAGATCGTGCGTGTGCACCAGCGTCTCCACCACCCCCATTGCCGCGAAGCCCTCGGGGTCTGACACCCCGCTGGCGTGGTGGGCGCGGACCCGGGGCGGCGTCGTACGCACCATGGCGACCAGCAGCGCGCCAGTCGCCTCCAGCACCTGCACCAGGCCGGCCGGACCCGCGTCACGGTCCGCGTAGAGGAAGTTCCAAGGTCCGCCCGGCCTCTTCTGGCTCAACGCGATGGGCACATGGGTGTCCAGCGGCGGGCTCTGCGGCCCCAGCTGGACGGCGTAGTAGAACAGGTCGTCGGCGAGGTGCTCGAGGGTCTCCCAGCAGTCCCACTCCAGCGAACCGGCCTTGCCGTCCCACCCCGCCGCGGGTGCCTCACGAAGGACGCCCACGGCGAGCCGCACAGCAAGGTCGACGTCGTCCGCGGTGACGGGAGCCGGCACTGATCCGGTTTCGACTGATCGCGACATGGCAGCACCGTATCGCGATGGGAGCGGGCAGCCCCTTCCAGCTTGTGCGTTGTCCGTCATGGGGTGCCAGTTTGGTTGTTCATGCGGCTTTCGGATGGGGGCGGCCCCAGCGGATGCCTTTCTCGCTGCGGATGCGGGCGCGTTCGCGGCGCTGGGCTTGCAGGACGGTCGGGTGGCGGCGGTGGTCGTTGCGCCAGCGCAGGTAGTCCTGCATCTGCCGGGCGAGTGCTGGGTGATTGGGCGGGTGGTTGTTGCCGATCACGAAGCTGCGCAGTGGTCCGAAGTGCGGCTCGATGGGGTTGGCCCAGGAGGCGTTGGTCGGGGTGAAGCACAGGTGCACCTTGTTGGCTGTGGCCCAGGCCCGAATGGCGGGGGTCTTGTTCCCGGGACCAGTTGTCGGCGATCACGTAGATCGGGGCGCCGTCGGGCCGGGCGGCTCGGATGCTCTTCAGCGCGGTCAGGGTGTGGTCGGCGCCCTTGCGCCGGCGGGTGGTGCCCCACAGGGTGTCGTCGCCCAGGCTGTAGCAGCCGTGGAAGTAGCCGATGCCGTGGTGGCGGTGGTAGGTCGCGCGCAGCCGGTCAGGGTGCTTGCGTCTGGCCCAGCAGGTGCCGTGGCAGGAGCGGATGGACAGCGGCCCGAACTGGTCGAAGGCGAAAGCACCGGTCGGGAAAGCGACGGGTGACCTCATCGATGCGGTCGAGTTTGGCGTCGGCGTCCGGGTCGGTGGTCTCCTTCCAGGTGCGGGTGCGCTGGAAGGAGATCTGGTGCCGGCGCAGAGTCTCGCCCAGCCTGGTGCGGCCGATGACCACCTGGCTGGCCTCGGCGGGTGGGTGGGAGAGGTAGTCGGCCAGCTTGCGCAGGCTCCAGTGGGTGAACGGCCGGCCCAGCGACCGGGGCCGGGCGGTGGTCACCTGGACGATGTACGCCTCGTCCTGCTCGGTGATCCGCCGCGGTGCCCCACCCGCCCAGCGCGGGTCCAGGCACTCCAGCCCGCGGTCGTTGAAGGCGTGCATAACATCACGGACCGTGTCCGGATCCGCGGCCACCAGCCGCGCGATGACCTCGTTGGTGTTCCCCGAGACCGACGCCAGGACCATCATCGCCCGGCGGACCCTGACCGTCTGGTGCCGGCCCCGCCGCACGATCCCTAGCAGGGTCCGGCCTTCCTCATCGGTGAGCCGACGCGCTCGAACGGGCTTTGGCATGGCAACGCTCCTCCCGATGCAGGCGCAGGGTCTCGCTCTGCGCCTGCATCGGGAACCGAGATCGTCAAACCGACCCGTCCAACCATCACGGACAACGCACTAGATATGTCGAGCCGGGCAATCTGCCCCAGATCGGTGATCGTCCCAGGCGAGGGGTCCAGCGGTCAGGCGATCTCGATGCCCGGATGATGCCGTCCGGAAGGGCAAACACGCTCGAACTCCCGTAGGACGTCGTTGCATTGGGCGAGTCGGTCGTGGCAGGCAAGGAGAGCAGGAGCGTTCCCCCCAGGACGCCGGGATAGGGTGCACCCGTGGAACGGATCTTGGTGGTGGGTGTCACCGGTGCGGGCAAATCCACGCTTGCCCAAACTTTGAGCAGTCGTCTGGGCGTGCCCTACCACGAGATGGACGCACTGTACTTCAACGGCCCCAACTGGGCCACCAACAACAAGTTGGTCGAAGACGTAGCACGACTCACCGCCGAGCCTCGCTGGATCATCGACTCTCTCGGCTATCCGGAAGTCCGTGACCTGCTGTGGAGCCGGGCCGACACGGTGATTTGGCTGGACTATCCCAAACGCGTCATCATGCCCCGCGTACTGCGCCGGTCCATCCGACGCACCGTCACACGCGAAGTCCTCTTCGGCGGCAACAGGGAAACCTGGACGGACTGGCTGAGCCGGGAGCACCCGGCCTGGTGGGCCTGGTCCCAACATGGCGCCCGCCACCGCGAGGTCGAGCGCCGTGTCCGCGATCCCCGCTTCGCCCCTCTCAACACCCTCCGCTTCGTGCACCCCAATGACATGACGGCCTGGCTGGCGTCCCTCTGACCCGGCGGGCCAGGCAGCTGGGCCCCGCTTCGTCGATGGGCCGGCATCCTGCCAGGGGGCGCTGGTCTCGGTCGTCACCCGGGGAGTCTGCGATAGCAGGTGAGGGGTGCCGTGATGCCGGCGAAGAAGAGGAAGTGCTCGGACTTGTGCCCATAGCGCCGGTGCAGGCGGCGGAAGGCGCCCAGACGTGTGAGATCTCGCTCGACGTCGACATGGTGTCGGCTATCGCGCCCAACGCCCGCATCCTGCTGGTCGAGGCCGACTCGTCGAGCTTCGAGGACCTGGGCGCGGCGGTGGACGAAGCCGTCAGCCTGGGCGCGAAGTTCGTGTCCAATTCCTACGGCACGGGGTACGACAGCACGCCGGACAGCGGCGAGGATCCGTCCGAACTCCCCGCCATGGGCTGAACGTCCACGGCAACCCGCTCCAGGTGGTCGCGGCCAAGGACAGCTTCCAGCCGGCCGTCGCCACGGTGAGGATCTCGAAGGGAGCGACCACGACGCAGAACTTCACGCTGCTCAAGGACTGACCGGCGCCCTGGACCGGATGCGGCCGGCGTGCCGCATCCGGTCCGGCAACGGCCCAGTCACCCAAGTCCGGTCACGCGCAATCTGAGAGTGAGCCGGCCACCGGTCAGTCCGGTGGCCGGCTCACCCGTCGCCGACAGCACTTCGCCGCCCGTAGGCGTAGCGGGAAGGACCGCCGAACACGAACAGGTCGCCGGAGGCCAACTCCAGGTCGGTGTGAGGCTTTCGGCGTCATTCCGTCCGGAAACCGTACGACGCCTGTAGCCGGGGGGCCGATCGATACCGGATCGCGTGAGAAGGATGCGAGCTGGCACGCTGCCTCTATGGATCACGCAGAAGTACTGCTCATCGGAGGGCGAGCCGGAGTCGGCAAGACGACGGTGGGGTGGGAGGTTTCGGCGTTGCTGCGGGCTGCGGCGGTCTCCCATGCGCTCATCGATGGAGACTTCATGGGTCAGGTACATCCGGCCCCGGAGGGCGATCCTCACCGTTCGGAGATCACGGAGAGCAATCTGACTGCTGTGTGGGCGAACTTCGCCCGGCGCGGCTACCGCCGGCTGATCTATACGAACACTCTGAGTGTGCTACCTGAGGTGACTGGAATGTTCGAGCGTGCCATGGGGTCGGGAGTGCGGATCGTACGGGTCCTGCTCACCGCCTCCGATGCCACCGCCCGCGAGCGGCTGGTGCGCCGGGAACTCGGCTCGGAACTGGAGCAGGAGCTGGAGGGCAGTGCCCGCAAGGCGCGGCTGCTGGACCGGCGGGCCCCTGCGGAGACCGTGCGCGTGGTGACGGATGGGCGGGCTGTCGTGGACATCGCGCGCGAGGTGGTGGCCGCCACCGAGTGGGCCGGGCAGGACCCCGCGGGTAGACCGTGATCGCCGGACGCCGAAAGGACGGGCCTATTCGCGCACGGCCCAATGAGCCTTTCCCGGTAATGGATCATGACGTTGTGTGATCGTTCAGATGGTTCGGTCGTACTCGAGCTGGAGCAGGACGAGGGCCGCTGCGGCGAT
>NZ_JBSFJX010000372.1:0-4702 GCF_053598275.1 Streptomyces sp. NPDC001156
CGACCACACCACCAGCGCCGCCGCCCTGAACCTCATCCGACTCCACGCCTGGTGGAACGGCAGACCCCTCGACCGCGCCAACCACAGCCATCTCGCCAGGCTGCAACTCAGCCTTGCAGCATGAGAGTTGGAGTTAACCACCAAGATCCTGCTCTTGCCGAAAACCTCGTCCGCCCAGGTCAGCACACCCAAGGGCAGCCGCAGCGGACCCCGCCATGGGATTCAGACTGCACAGATGAATTATCGGCACCCGCAGGGCCAGCAGCTCTTTGAGCTTGCGCGCGCCGTCCTCGTCGAGGCGGTCCGGGCGGCTGGTGATCAACCGGGGGACCTAACGTGCGGTCAACTCCTCGGTGACCGTGGGAGCTGGCTTCCTGCCGACCCGCACGGACTGCCTGCGGCGGCGTACCGTCCGCTCGCTGCCCACTCGCCACCATGGGGCAGCGGTGGCGATCGGCAGGCGCGCCCTGGGGCACCCGATCCGGCGACATACGGCACCGCCCCCGCACGACCGGAGCGATCGTGCGGGGCATCGGACCGTCCAGGCCGCACCTCATAGCTCCGGGGCGTGAGAGAACCCGCCCCCGTATTCCCGGACCACAGACGGCTCTGCGAGGCAGGAGCCGTGCGTGAGGACGCACTTCTCGACCGCCTCGCACAGGATCTTCCAGATATGAAACCGGTCCGCGATCTGGACCGCGTCCGGCGCTGCGGCGCGGACAGCCTCCGCATACGCGCTGGCCCGGTCCCGCACACGACCTCGACGCCGCGGTGCTCACGCTGCCACGCGGGCGACGTCTCCGCCGTGCGGTCGGGTAGCAAGTCCACGCGCTCGCCCGTCTCCATGTCCAGCAGGACCGTTCCGTAGACGTGGCCTTTCTTGACCGCGAAGTCGTCCACTCCCAGGACGCGCGGCGCGGCGCTGACCGGCTCGTCCGGAAGCTTCCGCAATAGCCTGATCAGCGTGTTCGCGCTCGTCGCGACGTACGCCTGGCCCAACTCGTCCAGGATCACTGGTCCGTAGAGGCCTTGCGCCGCGTACGAGACGTGTCGTTTGCCGAGGATGCCTCCAAGAGCCGCACAGGCAGCGCGCCCGGCGCCATGGTCACTCTGCGCAACCTCGCCGTCGGACTGGTGCGCCAGGCCGACTGGGCCAACCTCGCCGTCGGACTGGTGCGCCAGGCCGACTGGGCCAACCTCGCCGTCGGACTGGTGCGCCAGGCCGACTGGGCCAACCTCGCCGTCGCAGCCGACCACTACCGGTCACACCCCCGAGCATGCCACCGCCCTCCTCAAGATCACCTACTGAGAACGTATCGGCCCTGAACCTGATCAGACGCCACGCCTGGTGACACAACCGCCCCTGGACCGCACCCGCACCAGTTACCTCACCTGGCTCGAACTCACCCCTCGCCACATAAGAAGATGGGCACCAGGATCCCTGTGGTGCCGAAAACTCACTCCATGCAAGGCCCAGACGACTCGAAGGGCTCGGTTGGGGGCCACAGGGGCCGAAGATTGAACGCGTTCGATCAAGCCGTCCCGGTAGTTGAAGTCTGAGAGGATCGTCGGCGGTCGCCGGCAGGCAACTGACCTGCACGGATGAATTGTCGGCACTCACATGGTGAGTGCCGGGCCGATGCGCTGAGCAGGAGTTCTCCGGTCGTTGTTCGGGACATCGGACCTATACTTGCTGGCGAGGGAGCCGTTCTGTGACGAGCAACAGGGCAGTCGGAGAGCACCGCCCCGAGAGCGGGTCCGCACCGATCCGGTGCCCTCGTTTGGTGGCGGTCCTGGAATGTGCTGTTCGCGAGGCCGTGCAGCGGCTGGACGCCGTGACAGCAGCGGTCTACCTCCTGGACGAGGCCCGTACCCAACTTCAAGTGGCCGTGATCGGCGGCGTCCCGCCTTCTCTCTTCACGGTCCCAGGACGGATGGACCTGGACGCGCCGTATGCCTCCGCACGGGCCCTGGCCTCGGGAAAGGTGGCGGTCCTCGCCGATCCCGACCCGGCCGAAGCAGATCAGCAGTATGTGCTGCCCTACCCTTACATCGCCCTTTCGGCCCCCGTCATCCATGCCGACCACCGATTCGGCGCCCTGAGCGTCCTTCGCCTGGAGACCCACGGCGACTACCAACCGGCGGACTGTACAGAGTTGCAGGACATCAGTGACGAGCTGGCCGCGGCCCTCGCCGAGCTCGCCGACAGTGGCGTTGCGATCACGCCCGGACCCACGCCGGTACTCGTACCGGCGGGCGATGCGGATACCGGCGTCGCTACGCCGGGCCGGGGAGTGTTCGATGCCCCCAGCTCCGCGGGAACCAGCCTGATGTATCCACTGCGGCGCCTGGCCGACATGCTCAACCAAGCCACGACCATGGACCACATCGTTGCAACAGCCCGGTACTGCCTCATGTCCCCGTTCGGCGCCAATGCCCTCGTCCTTGCCTCGGCGAGCGAGGGCCGCCTGTGGATCGTGGGCCACTGCGGGGCGTCCTCCGACATGGTCCGCAACCTCCATGGCGCCAGGCTGGACGCCCGGACACCTGCCGCGGAGGCTGTCCAAGGGCACCCGCTTTTCATCTCCGACTGCCGGCCGTCGGCTGACGACTACGCCCCCACCGACGGCGAGTCACACGCCGAGGCGTACCTCCCGCTCATCGGAAGCAGGCACGTCATCGACCTTCCTCTCATCGATGGCAGGAGGGTGGTCGGCGTCTGCTGCCTGTCGTTCGACGGCCCCCGCGACTTCCCGCCCGAGGAGCGGGCCATCCTCGACACGATGGCAGGAGCGCTGGGGGCGGCAGTCGAACGCGTTGAACTGGCCACAAAGCAGCGTGAAGCCTGTGAGTACCTCCAAAGGCGGCTTCTGCCGCCCACGCTCTGCGAGCTGCCCCGACTGACCACCACAGCGCGGTACCGGCCCGCCACGGTCACCTCCAAGGTGGGCGGCGACTGGTACGACGTGATCGAAGCACCGAGTGAACGCGTGGTGCTGGTCGTCGGCGACGTGGAAGGCCACACCTTGGAAAGCGCCGCCCTCATGGGCCAGGTGCGCACAGCGGTGGCTGCCTACGCAACCGAAGGGCACCGCCCCGCCGCAGTGCTCGAGCGGACCGGCAGGCTGCTCGCCAGACTCGGCACAGACCTGCTCGTGACCTGCTGCGTCGTCACCCTCGACACGGCCGACGGCACGGCTGAGGTGGCCTTGGCCGGCCACCCCGAGCCGCTGGTGCAAGGGGCCGACGGGACCATCGGCGCCCTCGAGGCCCCCGCCAACCTGCCCCTGGGCGTCACGACGCACCATGCCTACCAAGGCCGTGAGCACACTATCGGGCCCGGATCCCTCCTGATGCTGTACTCGAACGGCCTAGTCGGCTCGGACGCGGCCGGCCCGGGAGACGGTGCACGGGCGCTGCTTCGCTCCGGCAGCCGGGAGACTGGGGCCGATCTCGAGCAGCTTGCCGACCGCCTGATCGCCGATGTCTCAGGCCCCCAGCAGCGCCGCGACGACGCGGTCCTGCTCCTGGCCCGCTATGAGCATGTTCTCGGTGAGCGCGCGCCGCGGACGGGCAGCCTGCAGATCCAGCAACGCGACCTGCCGGGAGTCAAGAAAGCACGCAGCTTCGTGGGCGACCGGCTGAGCGCCTGGGGACTGGCCGAGATGTCGGACGCCCTTAAGCTCATCGCCTCCGAGATCGTGACCAACGCACTCATCCACGCCGGCAGCGACGTCGACGTCCGGCTACGGGCATTCGCGGATCACATCAGGCTCGAGGTACGGGACTCCGACAGCAACCCGCCGGTCCCGTCGCCCCTGGCGCTTAGTGAAGAGGACAACACACAGGCCGAGCACGGCCGCGGTCTGCTCATCGTGGAGGCTCTGTCCGGATCATGGAACAGCTCTCCGAACGGCCGGGGCAAGACGGTCTCGGTGGAGGTGCCCATCACGTAAGCGGAGCCGTGATGCACTCCTACGCCGTCAAGAGGCCTGATGCGTCGAGCACGGGGGACCCGTTTGATGCGCAGGTATCCGGTGACTACCCAGCCGACGTTGCTTCCGGCAGCGCTGTCGAAGTCGAGCCTCACTCGGCCCAGGGCGTGGAGCCGGTTTGGAGGACGGCTTCGAGGGCCGCGCGCAACCGGGCTGCCTCTCGGCTCCGAAGCGCTCCTCGAACCGGGCTTGCATTTCCCGCCACAGCGGCAGCGCCGCCTTCGTCCGGGAGATCCCTCTGGCATGATCGCAACAATCCGTGCGCGACGGTCAGCCGCCGACGGCTCGACGGTCACCAGCCCCTCCCGCGCCAGCGGCTTGAGGTTCGAAGCCATCGTCGTACGGTCCATCGCGATCATGTCCGCGAGGCTGGTGATCGTCATTCCGCCGTGAGCGCTGAGCTTCTGCAAGATGCTGCGTTGCGTCGCGCGCAGCCCGACCGAGGCCAGGGCGTACGTCGCGCCGAGGTACCGGGCCGCAGAGCCAGGTTTCTCGTCACGCACCCCTCGCAGATCAGCGAGCGCCGCGTTGTAGCTCTGTGGTCCATGGGGCATTTCTTGTCCAGACCGGATTCAGGCAACGGTTTTCGTGGTGACGCAGGCGATCGCTCCGCCTAAGCCTCGATCCACCGACGTGGTTTGAAAGTGATCTTCTGGTGGGCTTCGGTCGGGTTCGGTGCCGGGTGGGCCGGGTGTGGGTAGGTGGTA
>NZ_JBSFJX010000373.1:0-4694 GCF_053598275.1 Streptomyces sp. NPDC001156
ACGCCGGCCGGCCAAGCTGCACGCGGACAAGGGCTACGACTACGACCACCTGCGCCGATGGCTCCGCAAGCGAGGCATCCGGCACCGCATCGCCCGCAGGGGCATCGAGTCCTCGAGCCGGCTCGGGCGGCACCGCTGGACGATCGAGCGCACCATGTCCTGGCTGGCGGGCTGTCGCCGTCTGCACCGCCGCTACGAACGCAAGGCCGACCACTTCCTGGCCTTCACCGCCATCGCCTGCAGCCTCATCTGCTACCACAGACTCACCAAATGAGACGACGTCTAGAAGGGTTACCTGGTCGACCGCGGCTGTCTGACGCGCAGAGATGGCCCGGCTGGAGCGGGAGTTGCAGCGCGGTGTGCTGACACGCGCGTGGGCCGGCCAGCGGTGAACGCTGGCACGGGCGAAGACGATGATCGGTCGCCTGTTCCACGTCTCGGACACCATGGAGGGCGTGTGGCAACTACTGAGGTGCTCTGTCCGGTCCTGGCAGCAGCCGACGCGGGTGCGATCGAGCGTGACGAAGACGGCGCGCAGGAGTAGAGCCCCCAGCCAGGTCAGGCCGGTCAGCCATTCAGGGGGCGTGTCCATTCCTGCGCCCGTCGGGGCCGGGCCGTCTGTCGCGAACGCCTCGGCTCCAGGTCCCGCAGCGGCTCTGAGTCGCATCAGTTGAGGGCGTGGCTGCGGCCGGTCTGCAGGATCTCGTCGGAAAGTTCGGGCTCGACGTGGCATACGGCGCGGGCGAGCATCAGTGCGCCGACCATTTCGCTGAGCAGGCGGATGGCCCTGTGGCGGGCTTCGGCCGGGTCGAGCTCGTGGTTTTTCTCCTCGGCTTCGCGCAGGAACTCGGCGGTGAAGCCGGTGAGGTATCCCTCGACGCCTTCGGCGTACGCGCTCTGCACGGTTTCGCTGTGCCGTCCGGCGTCGGTGGCCATGGAGGCGGAGGGGCAGCCGCCGTCCGGGGCATCACGGTGTGCGGTGGACAGATAGTCGGCCACGACCCGCTCCAGCGGTGAGCCGGCCTGGTCCGGGCCGTCCTCGATCGCCTGGGCCAGGACCGCGAGCGAGGCGGCGTAGGAGGCGCCGCACACCTCCACGGCCAGCTCGTTCTTGGAGGCGAAGTGGTTGTAGAAGCCGCCGTGGGTGAGTCCGGCTTCCTTCATCAGCTCGGCGATGCCGACCGCGTCGATGCCCTGCGAGCGGAACATGCGGCTCGCCGCTTCGAGGATGTTCTGCCGGTTGCGGGCCTTGTCTTCCTTGGTGATCCGCGGCATGGCCGTCCCCTCGCGTCGCTCTCTGTTTGACATCTTTAATGATGGCCCTCATCATAGCAGGAGTTGCAATGATGAGGTGCATCATTAATAGTTCGTGGAAGGAGAGCATCATGCGCGCCATCGCCTACGACCAGCACGGTGAAGCCGGGCAGGTACTACGCCTCAGCAAGCGGCCGGCCCCTGCTGCGCCCGCAACCGGGCAGGTTCAGGTGCGGGTGCTGTCCAGGCCGATCCACCCCGGCGACCTGGCGGGAGTGGAGGGCCTTCCGGGTTGGCCGCGGCAGCGGTTCGCCACGCCCCGGATTCCCGGCGTGGAGGCAATGGGCGTCATCGAGGCCGTCGGCGAGGGTGTACAGGATCTGCGGCCCGGCCAGCGGGTGGCGTTCTTCCCGGTGCCGGGCGCGTGGAGCGAAGTCGTCACGGCGCCGGCCGATCTTGTGGTGTCGGTGCCCGAGGACCTCGGCGACGAGACCGCGGCGTTGATGCTGGCCAACCCGCTGACCCTGCTCTCCTTGCTGCGGGCGGTCGAGGACGCCCAGCACGGCCAGGCCGGTCCGGTGGTGCAGACGGCCGCCGGTTCGTCGGTGGGAAAGCTGGTCAGCGCCGCAGCCCTCAAGCACGGCATCCCGCTGGTCAACCTGGTGCGCAGCGCCACGGGGGCGCAGACATTGCGGCAGCGCTTCCCCGCACTGCCGGTCATCTCGACGGCCGACGCCGACTGGCGCACTCAGGTCCAGGACGCGACCGGCGGCCGGGGCGTCCAGGTCGTACTGGACGCGGTGGGCGGATCCCTGACCGGTGAGCTGGCCGGGCTGCTCGCCGACGGCGGCACGCTGATCACCTACGGAGGGCTCGGTTCCGGCAGCACGTCGCTGGAGTCGCTCGCGCTGACCCCGCGGGCCCTGACCGTGCGGGGTACGTCCGTCTTCCAGTGGATGGCCGCCCGCACGCCCGAGGAACGGGCCGAGGACGTCGCCTTCGCCGTCCGTCTGGCCGCGACCGCCCCGGAACTCTTCGAGGTCGCCGCCCGCTACGACCTCGCCGACTTCGCGAAGGCCGTCGACCACGTCCGCCGCCCCGGCAGGAACGGAACCGTCCTGCTCACCAGCCCCGCACCCTGAACCCCACGAAGGGCACCGCCATGAAGATCGGAACCCTCGGCGCCGGAACCGTCGCCCAGGCCCTCGCCCGCCACGCCGTGGCCCACGGCCACCAGGTCGTACTGAGCAACAGCCGCGGCCCCGCCTCCCTGGCCGGCCTCGCCGACGAAATCGGACCGCTCGCCCAGGCCGGCACCCCGCAGGAAGCCGCCGCGGCGGAACTCGTCGTGCTCGCCGTCGGCTGGCCCCAGATCCCGGACGCGGTAGCCGGCCTGCCACCCTTCGACGGGCGCATCGTCATCGACGCCAGCAACCAGTTCGCCTCCCCGCCCCCGCCCATGAAGATCGCCGACCTGGGCGAGCTGACCGGCAGCGAACACGTCGCCTCCCTGCTTCCCGGAGCCCGCGTCGTCAAGGCGTTCAACACCCTCTACGGCCAGTACATCGCCGCCGACCCGCGCCACCGGTCCGGACGCCAGGTGCTGTTCCTCGCCGGTGACGACGCCGACGCCAAGACCACCGTCAAGGACCTCACCGCCGCCTTCGGCTTCGCCCCCGTCGACCTCGGCTCCTTGCGCGAGGGCGGACGCCTCATGCAGCTCGGCGGCCCGCTCTCCGGCCTCCACGCCCTCAAACAGGACTGAGGCGCCCCGCCCATTCCTCGCTCTCCCCCTATCAACCCCCCACAAGGAAGTTGCTCATGACCACCCAGCCCCTGCTCCAGCCCGTCCGCCTCGGCGCCCTGGAACTCCCCAACAGCGTCGTCATGGCCCCCATGACCCGCGCCCGTGCTCAGAACGCCGAGCTGGCCCCCACCGACCTCCACGCGACCTACTACGCGCAGCGTGCCGGCGCCGGCCTGATCGTCACTGAGGGAACCTGGGTCAACGCCGACGCGATCGGTTTCATCCACGCGCCCGGCATCTACACCGAGACGCAGACCGCCGGCTGGGTGAAGGTCACCGAAGCCGTCCACGAGGCCGGCGGCCGGATCGTCTCCCAGCTCGGCCACCTCGGCGCGGCCTCCCACCCCGACCACCTCGGCGGCCGCCTGCCCGCCGGACCCTCGGCCATCAACCCCGGCGAAAAGTCCTTCACCCCCTCCGGCCCCAAGGACACCGTCACCCCGCGCGCCTACACCAGCGCTGAGATCGCCGCCACCATCGCCGACTACCGCCACGCGGCCGAGAACGCCCGCCGCGCCGGCTTCGACGGCGTGGAAATCCACGCCCAGCAGTCCCACTTGATCCCGCAGTTCCTCAACCCGCGTCTCAACCAGCGCACCGACGCCTACGGAGGCAGCAGCGAGAAGCGGGCCCGGTTCCTCCTCGACATCCTCGACGCCGTCAGTGACGTGTTCGGCAGCGACCGCGTCAGCGTGAAGATGTCCCCGGGCTGGAACAACGGGACCACGTTCACCGCGGACGAGGAAGCACTCGCCGACTACGACCAGCTGTTCAAGAAGCTCAACGACAGCAACCTGGCCTACCTGCACCTCCTGGGCACCCCCGGCACCATCGAGGAGCGAATCGCCCTCTTCTCCCGCTACCGCGCCCACTACCAGGGCAACATCATCGCCAACCTCGGCTTCACCCAGGCCCTCGGCAACGAGATCCTCGCCCACAAGGTCGTCAACGCGGTCTCCTTCGCTGAACCTTTCATCGCCAACCCTGACCTGGTCGAGCGCTTCGCGCAGGGCCACCCGCTGGCCGACGGCGACCGTGCCACCTACTACGCCGGTCACGCCGAGGGCTACACCGACTACCCCGCCTTCACCGCCAACTGAGCAAGCAATACGTCGACGCAGCGTCGGCGCGTGGGGCAGCAGGAAACCTCCCGCTGCCCCACACCCAACGCTGCGCCGACCAGTTCTCTGAACGCTACTGGCCCCGAGCCACAGCAAAGGGGACAACACCACAGGTCGGGTACCTGCAGCAGCGAGCCCAGTCCCATAGGTGCCCTGGTTCGCCGGTGGCGATGTGATGGTCTGCACAGGAGTGTCAGTGGAGAGCCGTCATGTCGATGTCAGCGGCTTAGACGTCGTCTCATTTGGTGAGTCTGTGGTAGCAGATGAGGCTGCAGGCGATGGCGGTGAATGCCAGGAAGTGGTCGGCCTTGCGTTCGTAGCGGCGATGTAGGCGGCGGCAGCCGCCCAGCCAGGACATGGTGCGCTCGATCGTCCAGCGGTGCCGGCCCAGCCGGGTGGAGGACTCGATGCCCTTGCGGGCGATGCGGTGCCGGATGCCTCGCTTGCGGAGCCATCGGCGCAGGTGGCCGTAGTCGTAGCCCTTGTCCGCGTGCAGCTTGGCGGGCCGTCGC
>NZ_JBSFJX010000374.1:0-4660 GCF_053598275.1 Streptomyces sp. NPDC001156
CCCCATGCACACAAGCGGCGCCCGAGACCCGTATCCCGGACGCCGCTGAAGGCTGCCCCTTGACAGACCGGCCCCACATATCAGTGCTGTGACCGATCCGACTGGCGGCCGAGTATTCGATGGCCGGATCTCGCGCGCCGACCTACGCTCCGACCATCATGAGGTTCCGTGTCGAATTCATCGAGCAAGCGGCGAAGTTTCGCGACTACCTCCCGCTCGACGACCGCCGATCCCTGTTGAGTCTCGTCAGCAAGATCGCCAAGGATCCCTACGGCCCCGACACTCACCTCGCCTACACGAACGACGACCTCACACGGTCGAGTTGGTTCGATCCCGCCAATGTGAAGTACATCGTGGTCCCGGCTCGGAAGGCCATCTACGTCGTGGACGCGGACATCGCCGGCTATGACAGAGGTTTCAATATCTCCTGAGGCCTTGCCGTCCAACGCGGCGAACGCGCCCGTTCCACAGCGAGAAGAGCCTCCGCTGAAGTGGATCACTGCCGTGGCCTGAACGCCAGGCGAACCTTCCCGGTCACAGCACTAGCAGGAGCCTGGGGGCTGCCAGTTCTGTTGCCACAGGCGGTTTCCCACGATGCTTTGGAGCGCCCCGACCATGTCCGCTCGGGCCTGGGGGCTCATGTGCCCGTGGACGACCAGCCACACGAACCTGTTCTCCTGCTCGACAGGCATGACGACGCGCCCGCCGGGAAGTCGGTCCACGAACTCGATGTCGACCTCTGGGTGTTGGGCCGATGGTCCCGGACCGCCTGGCCACGCCGAAAGATCCGTTGGTCGGCCCGCGTGAGTCCGCTCGTGTCACACGGTGCCGCACACACAGACCGCATCACTGTCGGTTTCGCGGGGACCCGGCTCGACACGCCCCAGATCATCGAGGTCGAGGTCAGCAACGTCGGCAACAAGGATTTCGAACCCGCGCACTTCCTCGGCACGCCGATCGAAATCATGCTGACCGGCGGCACGGTGGTCAGCACCTTGCGTGAGACCTCGGAGCCGACAGTCCGACGCGTCCTCCACGCCACCGAGCACGGCGACCGCGTAGCGCTGGATACCAGCACGCCACTCCACAAAGGACAGACGGTCCAACAACGCGGCTCCCTCAAGGTCACCGTGTCCCAGGTCGACAACGAGGCGGCTGGCGGACCTATGTGGGGAGTGATCGAACTCGAAGGCTTCATCCAGCCTGGAGCTCGGCTTATGTCCATCTCCTTCACCCACACCTCCAGCGACAGCTTCGATGCTCCTGACAACATCACGGTCGACAACATCAGCCTTCCCAGCTGACCGCTGCCCGAGGGGCCCGGTCGGCGCCGACCGGGCCCCTCGTCATGTTTGGGGAATCTAGGGCTGTCCCATAAATGAGCTCCGGGGTTGATCCCGTTGGCGGCTCATGGAGCTCATGCGTACCGGTGTGAAGGCAAGTCTCAGCGGGGTGGCAGCGCTCGCGCTTTTCTGGTTGCACCACCACCACTAGGCAGCCCTTCCCCCCGGTGCCGCGCTCCTACTAACGGCCCGGGCACCCCCGAGGCCCCGTCGCCCCACACGGACGACGGGGCGTCGTCGTGCTCCCCCGAGGACAACGTCCGGCCGGCACACCACGCACGCCGCGAGACCATCCGACAGCGCGACGGCCGCATCGAGATGCACGGAGGCGATGGATCGAGATGCACGGAGGCGATGGCTCGAGTCCGGTCGCGCACTGCACACCTCGTTCGGGCAATTCTGGGCGCAGCCAAACGCGTCTGCGGCGGGTGGAGTGCCGCCTCGACGCGCTGCACGCGCTGCGCGGGCGCTGAGGCGGGTGACGGTCCCGGGCCGTTCGGTCGCCGGGGGTCACGCTGCCGCGGGGGCTGGCCGGGTGACCCCGGCCGTCAGCTCCTCCAGCAGCTTGATCTTCTCCCGGACGACATACAGCGGGACGATCCCGAACACCCCGAACGACATGTCGATCACCGTCCACCAGAACGGGATCCCGCGGACCGGACCGCAGATCAGGGCGAGCGGGATGATGCCCGCGCAGGCGATCATCCCGAACTCGACGACCCAGATGTTGCGGACGGGATCGCGGTAGGGCCCGTAGAAGGCCACCGCGATCACCAGGTGCGCGAACGCCAGCCAGTCCGTGCCGTAGAGGACGAAGGGCTGTTCGGCGTCGGTGGCGTCGAGTCCGCGGCGCACCCGCTCGATCCAGTCCATGAGGGCGGGCAGGTGCTCCGGTACGGACAGGGACCGCAGCAGATCCTCGGTCCAGCGCAGTTCGTGGACCAGGGGAAAGGCCGTGGCACCGCTGAGTACCAGGCAGACGACGAAGAAGACCAGCCACGCGCGGATGCCCCTCGACAGGGCCGCTCTGTCGCTCATGGCAGGAGCGTACCCCTCGAATTGAACATGTTCAAAATGGTTCGGTCCCGAACTCGCCGCCCGCGTACAGGAGGGTGGGACACGAGAACGCCCTAGGCGCAGGGCCCGGGCTGTGACTCCGGGCCCCGCGTCATGTCTCGGGAACCTAGGACTGCCCCATAAATGATCTCCGGGATTGGTTCAGTCGGTCTCGATCTCCAGCTCACCTCAGGCCGGCAGAACGGGCACGCCTCCAGGCCCTCGAGCAGCGAGGCCCGCGCACCGTGCGGATGGATCGGCCGCGTCGCGCCCGCCTGCAGGCAGTCGTCCACGTAGATCAGGACGCGCTCCGGGCCTACCGCCCGCGTCCGCTGCTCCACCGTGAACCCGGTCGATCCGCCGTTCCCGACCGCCCGTGCTGTGAAGGTGTGCAGCGGCCGAGGCTGCACGTTGCGCGCGGGCCGCTTCCGCGCGGGCGCGGGTTCGGGCGCGGGCTGCTCGGTCCCGGCGAGGGCCTGACAGACAGCATCGCGCTGCATGCGCAGGTAAATGCCGACAGTCTCGCTGTCGCCGAGCTGCCGCTCGAGGTACGCCAGGATCGCCCGCAGGCGAGGCGGATCATGCGGCAGCTCGCTCATGCGTTCGATTCAAGCATCGTGCA
This sequence comes from Streptomyces sp. NPDC001156, assembly GCF_053598275.1. Classification (NCBI taxonomy): domain Bacteria; kingdom Bacillati; phylum Actinomycetota; class Actinomycetes; order Kitasatosporales; family Streptomycetaceae; genus Streptomyces; species Streptomyces sp. NPDC001156. Next base: position 3,022 of record NZ_JBSFJX010000374.1, read on the forward strand.
CAGCCACACGCCTACTTCTGCGCCGCGTTCCACTCGATCGCGCGACAGTGAGGGCAGACCGGCTGCGCGCCGCGCCCGTACCGGCACGTCAGGCATGATCGGTCTCGCGAAGATCAATGGTGCCTGGTCTTCATCAGCATGACGGCGAGGGCCACAATCAGGATGACGACCATGATCCCGTACCACGTGAAGAATGATTCCGTTCCGTTCATTCGGATCGCCTTCTTCCGGGAAGCCAGCGGAAACGGCAGATTCCGTGGTTCCGGGTACCCTCCACCGGCTTTCCGTCACCTCACGAACTGGTGCTCTCGATAGCCCGGCAGTGGGGGCACACGAGTTGGGCGCCAGGCCCGGTATCGGCACGTCAAGCCCTGGCAGCGGGCACACGGACCCACCTGCGCCGGGGAACAGCCCAGCATGAGCGCGGCGGCCGCTGGGTCTGTCGCGGGATCGATGCGTCTAGGGCCTGTTGCGAAAGTCCGTACGGATGTGTACCTGTCCGCAGTGGTCGATCTCGACGACACGCGGCGCTCGGGTGTCGGACGGCGTCCTGGCAGAGCCGGGCATCCCGGCATTAAGAGACGGGCATCGCGCCGTCAGTGCCGTCGAGTAGGTTCTCTCCGTTCGGCCCGACAGGCGGGCCGCCGAACTGGGGGAACTCGTCGCCGTGAGCATGCACATGCACATGCGCGCCGTCGCGGAATCCGAGATCCGGGACGACCACACCTGGCTTGCAGCGTTCATGTGGGAGGCTTGGGAGAACCACCCCGACGAGTACGCAGCGGGCATCGCCGAGTCGATCGACAAGGTCTGGGGCTCCGTCAATGACCTCTATGCCGCTGCCGATGTCCTCGATGCGGATGCCGACGACTCTTGGGAGCTGCCGATTTACGGCGGGCGGCCAGTGGCACGCAGCGCCGATGCTGACCCCTCCAACCCACCCCTGGGGATTCTGGACCCGCCTGAGGTGTCACAGGCCGCAGGCTTCCTCGCACGTGTCTCGTTCGACGAGCTGTGGAACGTCGCCGGTGCCAAGCTCGTCTGGGCCGGCTGGGACGAGGCGCAGGTCAGGCAGGAGTTCCTCGACTATCACAGGGGCCTCCAAGGGTTCTATGGGCGGGCGGCCGCAGCAGGCCATGCCGTGGTCAGGGTGGTGTGGGCTTGAGAGGTGGTTGCGTGCCGGTCACAGCCATTCGTTGATGGCGGCGACCAGCAACGCGACGGCGCACCCCAGCCCGAGCCGTCCGAGTCGACCGCACCGCCCGTGATCCTGCGCGATCGCCGCCGCCCGTAGCGCTGGGTCGTCTCAGCGCTCCCACACGTCTGGCCCGCCGCCCCGCCATTCGATCAGGTCCGCGATCGACTCCACGACGTCCTGGGCCCTCGGGCTCTCCACGGTCCAACTAGCAATGCCCTCGCGCTGGAGGATCACGCTGAGATCTTCCAGGCTGTACACCATCCCAATGATCACGCCGTTGAGGCGCACTCGTCGACCGCCGGTCTCGGACGGCGGATAAACGATCACGCGGCGTTTGACCATGGCACTAGTGTGACGCGCCGGAAATGGCGAGTCTAAGTATTTAGCTTGTTTCAGTTCCGGGTGGGGAGATCTTGGCGAGGTAGTCGGCGAGCGAGTTCA
>NZ_JBSFJX010000375.1:0-4560 GCF_053598275.1 Streptomyces sp. NPDC001156
CCGCCGCGATTTGGCACAACTTCCAGACCGGGCAGGCGGTCAGCCGGTCACTGACCGCCTACGACCACTGACCGTGTTCGGAAAGACTCGTCTAGGAACGGTTGCAGGACCTCGTCGATGCGGGCCATCGGGTCGGCTTCCAGGACGACGCCGGCGGCCTTGGCCTTCTCTGTGACCTGTTCGGCCTGTGAGGCGTCGATTCGACGGCGCAGACGTTGGGTTTCTGCAGCGCCCATGCCACGGCCAGTTGTGCGTGGGACAGGCCGGCTTCGGCGGCGAGTGGCGTGAGTTGCTGGGCGGCGGTCAGTACGTGGTCGCGTATCCAGCGCGCGAGCCTGCCGGCTAATGATCAGGCCGCTGCGGCCGAGATGGCGGTCGTGAATGGAGGCAGTCCTTGGTCGGTGCGTTCCAATGAGGCCGATGGCCGGGCCGGGAGTTGCTGTCGCGGTCAGGGCTCGGCCGGTCTGCCGTGGCGTTGCCAAGCCCCGGGGTGTGCGCCGGCTGGCGGGGCCCGACGGGCTTCGAGGGCTGGTGTTCAGGTCTGGGATTCGTTGTGTACCTGTTGCCGTGCTGTGTGCAGGGCCAGGGGTGTTGCTGCTGCCCAGGCCTGGGGTGAGCAGGAGTGGGGGTAGGGAACGGGCCCGGAGGTGGCGGAGCGGTCGTAGCCGGCGATGACCTCGGGCAGGCGGTAGCCGTGGTGGGCGGCTGCGGCGATGAGGCCTTCGGTGACGGTGTCGACTTCGTCAATGAGCTGGTAGCGGGCCAGGCCCAGGGTGATGACGGCGTTGTCGTGGGGCCAGGCGCTGCCGCGGTGGTAGGACAGGGGGTGGTAGGGCCTTTGTCCGGCGGCCAGGGTGCGGATGGCCCAGCCGGAGAAGAAGTCCGGTGCCAGCAGGCGTCGGCCGACCCGGCGGGCGTGCTCAGCGTCGAGGATGCCGGACCACAGCAGGTGGCCGGCGTCCGAGGCCAGGGCGTTGACCTGGTGTCCGTCGCCATCCAGGGCGAGAGCGGGGAAGTCGGCTTCCGGCATCCAGAAGTCGGTGGCGAAGCGGCTGCGCAGTCGGGCGGCGGCGTCACGCAGTCGGTGTGCGTAGGGATCGTCGCGCCAGACGTGGTGGGCGAGTTCTGCGGTGCGCTGGAGTGCGTCGTAGGCGTAGCCCTGGGCTTCGGAGACGGCGATGGGGCCTTTTGCCTGGGTGCCGTCGGTGAAGCAGATGGCGCCTTGGGAGTCCTTCCAGTTCTGGTTGACCAGTCCGCTGGGGTCGGGGGTGTAGACGAGGTAGCCGTGTTGGCCCAGGCCGCCGTCGGTGAGCATCCAGTGCACGGCCTGGCGGGCGTGGTGTTCCAGGCGTGTGGCGAGGGTGGTGTCGCCGGTCGTCTCGTAGTGGGCGTGGAGCAGGACGAGGAAGAGCGGGGTGGCGTCGACGGCGCCGTAGTAGCGGCCGTAGGGGACCTGGCGGAAGTGGGCGAGTTCGCCGTGGCGGGTCTCGTGGACGATGCGTCCGGGCTGTTCGCCGCTGAAGGCGTCGTAGCGCTGCCCTTGGGTGGCGGCGAGGGCGCTGAGTGTGGCGGCGGCGGTGTGGGGGCGGTAGGGCAGAAGGAAGTAGGAGGTGAGCAGGGAGTCGCGGCCGAAGAGGGTGAGGAACCAGGGGATGCCGGCGGCGGGGACGTGCACCGTGTCGCCGTCTGTGCCGGTGACCGGGATGGTCAGCAGGTCGATGTCGGCGAGGCCTCGCGCGCAGGTGCGGGTCAGGTCGTCCGTTGCGGTCGGTGCCTGGCGAGGGGGGTGCGGCACGGCGGGCGCCTCGAGCGGCAGTCCGTGCGGGTGAGCGCGGACGGTGAGGCGGAGTTCGCTCTCGCCGTGCTCGTCGAGCCGGAGGTGCCAGGTGAGGGTTCGCGCGGTGGACTGCGCCGCATCGTGCGCGGGGGCGACGGCGTTGGGGGCGGGGTGGCAGGCGAGGGTGGTGCGGGCGTGCCAGTCGGCTCGGTGGTAGTCGAAGTGCAGGCCGTCGGGCGTGGTGTGGGCTGTGTAGCGGCCGCCGGGTTTGGCGTAGTGGCGGTCGTCGGCCCGCAGTTCGAACAGGTCGGCGAAGTCGGCGTCGACGGTGAGGTCGAGCCGGGCGGTGACCGGGTTGGGAAGGTTGCTCACCAGGCGCAGATGTTCGGTGAGCGTCCCGGCGGTGACGGTCTGTCGGCGGAAGACGGTGTAGGCGGGGGGTTTGTCCCGCGTGCCCTGCGGGGTGAGGACGCACTCGGCCGCGTCGTCAGTCGCCGCCTCGGCGGGCACCAGGGCGATGGGGCTGGTGCCGTCGACGGTGAGCTGCCAGCGGCTGAGGTGACGTGCATCCCTCAGGAACAATCCGTCGGGCGTGGTCCCGCGGGTGCCGTTGATGCCTGCGTCTGCGTCGAGGCGGACGAAGGTGGCGTCGCGCACCAGCTGGACGTGGTGGTCGCCCGCGGTCATGGCTGGGGCTCCTTCGGGTCGGCGCGCAGCAGGTCGAGCGCGAGGGCGGCGGTCCAGGAGAAGTGCCGGGTCCCTCGCCCGCCGCCGGTGGTGGGGTCGACGTATTCGGCGAACCGGGACCGTCCTGCTTCGGTGAGAAGGCCCTGCTGGAGGCGTTCGGCGTCGGTGTGGAGGCCGTGGGTGTGCAGTCCGCGGTGGATTAGCCAGGCCGTGTTGAACCAGGCCGGGCCGCGCCAGTAGCGCTGGGCGTCGAAGACGTGACCGGTCAGGTCGTAGCTGGGGACCAGCCGGGTGGCCGGTGCGCTGAAATGCGGGCCGTCAAGGGTGTCCTGCAGTCGCCCGACGATGTCGTGGGGCAGACCCGGCACTACGAGCGGGATGAGGCCGGTCACGCTGCGCTCGTCGACCAGGGTGTCGGTGCTCAGGTCGCGGGCACGGAACAGGCCGGCCGTGTCGTCCCACAGCCGGGCCACCAGCTGCCCGGTCAGTTCGTCGGCGCGCGTGGTGTGAGTTGCGTCGTCCGTGCCGAGCTCGCGGGCCATGGCGGCCAGGGCCCGCTCGCTGACGATGAGCAGGGCGTTGAAGCAGGGGTCTTCCATGGCGAAGCCGTGCTGCAGCGCACGGTCGTCGTAGCCGGCTTCGCGGTAGTCCGTCGCCAGCCGGACATAGCGGCCGTAGTCCAGGTCGGTGGGCCGGTCGGCGGGATGGCCGTGGTTCAGGTCGGCACGGTGGAAGGCCTCGGGCGCGGCGGGCTCGATGCGCTGCAGGGCTTGGTCCCAGCAGGGGCTGTTGTCCATGCCGGGCTCCCAGGGGTGGACGACGGCCGCCAGTCCTGCGCCGCCGAGGTCGCGGCGGGTGAGGAGGTAGTCGTGCCAGGCGGCGAGCCGCGGATAGGCGCGGGCGAGGAAGCCGCGACGTCGGGATTCGTGCGGGTCTGCCTGGTGCACGAGCCAGGCGGCCAGGGCGTGCACGGGGGGCTGGACGATGCCCGAGGTCTCTGGGGTGGCCGGGGCGCCGGCCGCTCGGCCGACGTGGGAGGACTGCCAGAAGTCGGGGCTGGGGAAATAGGCGTCGTGCGGGAGGGCGGGGTTGAAGACGATGTGCGGTATGCGTCCGTCGGCCCATTGCCCGGCCAGCAGGGACTCGAGTTCCTGCTGGGCACGGCGCACCGAGAGGTGGCGCAGTCCGATGGCGATGAAGGCGGAGTCCCAGCTCCATTGGTGGGGGTAGAGGGTGCGGGAGGGAACGGTGGAGGTGCCGGTCCAGTTGTCGATGAGGACCCGTGTCGCACCGCGCCGCAGGGTCAGGGCTGCGGTCGCGGTGGACACGGGCCTGTCCAGGAGGGAGGTCACGCGCCGGACCTCTTGAGGAAGGCGGGGATGGAGCGGACGGCTTCGATGGGATCGCCGGTGAGGCGGCATTCCGCGGCGAGGTATCCGTCGTAGCCGATGGTGTGCAGGGCGCCGAGCCAGGCGGGCCAGTCGAGGTGTCCGGCGCCGGGCTGGAAGCGGTTGGAGTCGGAGACCTGGGCGTGGCCAATGAGGTCGGCGTGGGCGAGGATCGCGGCGGCCGGGTCGCTCTCCTCGATGTTCATGTGGTAGCTGTCGATGCCGATTTTGAGGGAGTCCAGTCCGGTCTGGCGTATCAGGTCGGCGGCCTGCTCGAGCCGGTTGACCATGTGGTCCTCGTACCGGTTGAGCGGCTCCAGGAAGAGCGTGACGCCCTCCTTGCGTGCGTGCTCGCCCAGTTCGGTCAGGCCGGCGAGCAGGACCTCGCGGTCCTGCTCCTCGGTGCGCGGCGGCTCGAAGGGCGGAAGGCGGCGCGAGAACATCCCGTAGGAGGCGGGTGTCTGGGCGCCCAGGCCACCGATCTCGGCGATCACGGTGAGCTGTGACTTCATCTGGGCGATGGCATCGCGGCGCAGGTCGGCGTCGAAGGCGCCGAAGAAGTGCAGCATGTCGACGCAGACGGTGGGCATGACCACACCGTCCTTGTGGGCCTGCTTCAACTCCTCCAGGCGGGAGGCGAAGTGCAGGTCGCCCTTGCCACGCAGTTCGATGGCGTCGTAGCCGGCCTGCTGGGCGAAGTCCCACTTG
>NZ_JBSFJX010000376.1:0-4558 GCF_053598275.1 Streptomyces sp. NPDC001156
GACGGAGTCACCGAGGCCCGGGACCGCCTGGGCAGCTTCTACCCCCTCCTCGAGCGGGTGACGGCTTGGGCCGATCGGCGTCCGGATGCGCTCGTACGCAGGATCGGCGCGGACCTGCGGGCGCACACGGGCGGACCGCTCGCCGACGACATGGCCCTGATCGTGCTGCAGCGCGAGGGGGCCCACGTCCCGGCCCATTCCTGGCGGACGGCATAGCGGAAGGAGCTCCGCAGCAGGTGTACCACGCGGGTGCTTCACCCCGACCTACGCGTCCCGCGCCAACCCGATCGAGGCGCACTTCGGACCGCTGCGGCAGTTCACCATCGCCAACTCCCACTACCCCAACCACACCGTGCAGACCCGGGCCCTGCACGCGTACCTGCGCTAGTGCGACGCCGACGCCCGCCACCGCGATGTCCTTGCCACGCAACGCGAGGAACGTGCCCGCATCCGCAGCGAGACAGGCATCGGCTGGGGCGGGCGCCTCCTTAAAGCCGCAGCCGGAACGACCGGCGAACCTATGCGGCCACAGCACACTAGCCGCCCAGCCACACGGTTGGGGCAGGCCTCCCGGGCTCGGGAGGCCTGCCCCAACCCACTTCTACCGGAGACGAGCCCGTCCTCAGGAAGGCAGGGGTGGGCGGGCCTTGCGGTCGGTCGACGCGTCGAAGTGACGATGAGCTCGTCATGAGCGGCAGGGGACGCGACCTGCTCCGCGGCAGATACTGTTGTTGAGGGACAACGAGGTCATATCGCTCGACGATGGGTAGTGAGCGGCAAATGGACGCCTCGGATGAACTTCTTCAGATGGCTACACCGTCGGCTCTTTTGACCCTGGACGGTGTCATCCGCTCCCTCAACGCCGCGATGGCCACTCAACTGGACAGGCCGTGGGAAAAGTGCGTGGGTCATGGCTTCGTTGATCTACTCCCCGAGGACCAGCGCATCTCGGCTGAGGGCCTCCTGACGCACGGGGCCACGACGAAGGGGCTTGCGATGCGTGTGCTGGAATTTCCCGGCACGAGCACCGCATCTGTGGTCTGCTTCGTCGAGGCGCGACCGGTGACGGATCCCTCGAGCGGCGAGCGGCTCGTGTGGGTGCATTCGTTGGACGCGAGACACGACCTCGGCGGTCTGGTGGTCCCATTCCAGCTTGCGGCGAAGGCTGCCGACCTCGGCCTCTTCATGTGTTCCCCCGATGAGCACCAGGTGGAGTGGCTGGGTGGCGCACCCGCCGTGGGCGCGCTCTTCCCGCAAGGGCCGGTGCCCCGGTCCAAGATGATCAGGCGAGTGCACCCTGATGACCGAAAGGACGTGCAGCGGCTTGTGCGCTCGTCCGCCGCCCAGTCCCCGTGGATCAGGTCACGGTTCCTCACCGAGCACGATGGCTGGCGTGTTCTCGCAGGCCAGGTCCGCCGGCTCCAGTTGGGATACGGCGGCCCCGAACGGGTCTTCGCGGTGATCCGCGACGACACCCAGTCGGAGGCACACCGCCAAGAGACGCTGGCCGAGGTGAGCGCGGAGCGGGAGCGAGCCGACGGGATCACCGCGTTCTCCTCCGCCCTGTTCAGCGCCGCCACCGAGCAGGAACTGCAGCAGGTTGTCCTGGCCCGGCTCGCTGCGGCCGTCGGAGGTTCCGGCGCCCTGTTCGCACTCGTCGACGATGGTCGCTTGCGGGTCTCCTCGGATGCCGGGATCCCCACGTGGGAGGTTGATGCTCTGCTCGGCCTGTCGCTGGATGAGGACCGGCCGTTGCCCAACGTGATCCGTACCGGTCAGGCGCAGTTCTTCCGCAACCACGAGGAGCTTGCTCGCCGGTGGCTGCATGATGACGGTCTGCCCCTGGCGCGCCCCGCCCCCGGCACCGCCTTGTCGATCACCCCCCTCAGCCCGGTGGGCGACCGGCCGCTCGGGGCCTGGGTGGTGACGTACGACAGTGAGCACCCTCCGTCCCCGGAGAAGCTCGCCTTCATGACGGCTCTGGCCGAATTGGCAGGCCAGGCACTGAGGGCCATCAGGTTGCAACAAGCCCACGTCGAGCTGTCCATGGCGCTCCAAGAGAGCATGCTCCCGACGCTGCCGGAGCGCCTCCCAGGCCTGGAGGTCGCCGCTCGCTATCGGCCTAGCCGAGATGGGCTGGATATCGGCGGAGACTGGTATGACGCGTTCTTCCTACCCGACGGTGCGGTTGCACTGGAAATCGGCGACGCTCAAGGGCACGACGTGGATGCCGCGGTTTTCATGGGCCAGGTGCGCTCGTCCATGCGCGCGATCGCCGCCCACGAGCCTGACCCGGGAACGGTGCTGACTCGTACCAACGAGTTGCTCGTCGCGATGGACGCGCCGCGCTTCGCAAGCTGCACCATGCTGCACCTCGATCCGCATGACGGGCAGGTCATCGGCACCAGCGCAGGCCATGTGCCACTGCTCCACGCACGCGACGACGGCAGCCACACCATCCGCACACTTCCCGCCGGGCCGGTCCTGGGAATCGTGCCTGACACCGAGTACCCCGAGGAGACCTTCACTTTGGAAGAGGGCACCGCGCTGGTCATGGTCACCGATGGTGTGGTGGAAGGGCCGCGCCTGCCCCTGGAAGCCGGACTGGAGCGAGCGGGAGCGCTGGCCGCTCGAGCCCTCCAGGACCGGCTCGGCGTCGAGGCGACCGCAGACCGAATACTCGACGCGGTGGCCGCGGTTGACCACCTCGACGACGTGGCCGTGCTAGTCATCCGACGCGCATGAGACTCGATGTGCCTCCCTGGGCGGCAAGCCGCCCTCCGGCCCTCATTCAATGGCGCAGCGTCAGCCCAGGGTGACTCCCCCACCTGCTCCTGGCACGCGGCGGCGAAGCGGCCGCACAAGCCTGTCTCACCCTTTCAGGTCGTGGTAGCGCTTGAGCACCCCCTGCGCGGCCAGGGCCCCCAGGTCGCGGCTGATGGTCATCTCCGACGCCCCGGTGAGCGGGCCGTCTACCTCGTGTCGACGCCTGCACGACGGCCCCTGCCAGGGCCCGCTCGCGGGCGTCGCGCACGGCAGCGGACAGGCTGGCGATGTCGTAGGCGCCGTGGTGCCGCCGGTGACGAAGAACGTGGGCGTCCCTGCCACGCCGCTGAGGTCTGCCGACTCCACGTCCTCAGCCACGTGCGCTGCGCCCGCCCGGGTGCGCACGTCGTGCTCGAAGCGTTCGGTGTCCAGTCCGATCTCCGCCGCGTAGCGGCTGAGGTCATCCGGCTACAGGGAGCCCTGGTGGGTAAGGAGCAGATCGTGCATCTACCAGTAGCGGCCTTGCACAGCCGCTGCTTCCGCCGCTTCGGCGGCGATCTGGGCGTGCACGTGGACGTCCGTGAGAGGGAGGTGGCGCCAGACGTAGCGCACGTCGCCGAGTCCTCCCAGCAGCTCGCAAATGACGGGCTCGGCCTGGCCTCCAGCTCCACCCGGCTCAGCGCTCACCCCGCTGGGCACGGCCGCTGAGGCGCAGAGTTCGAGTCGGTCTACAACGAGCATCGGCCTCACCGCACCTTGCGCATCTGCGGCCGGTGCCCGATCCCATCGCTGAACGGGGCCGACTTGACCGACTCGGCGGTCTCTTCCACGAGTATGCACAGGTGGCTTGACCAGCTAGGACGTCGGCACGCGCAGCGCAATATCCGCTTCGCTGTCAGCTCCGACCTGGTCCACCGCGACTTGCGAGATCCCAACGCGGACGCCCCGCCCTCACCCGCCCGGCGATGTCCACCGCTCTCAGGCCGACCGCGTCCTAAGGCTCCTGCAGTCGCAAGCACCCGCTTCGCATGTTGGCGGCGCTCCGCGCGGTTAGTGCCTAGATGCACGATCTGCCGCCTACTGATTCAGTGGCTCGGATATGTGGTCCAGCGGTCTCCCGCAGTGCCCACGGCTTGACGGCGTACGACGGATGGCTGATCACCGGTGCCGCCGGTCGGGAGTGCCCGCAAGGTTTCCCAGGTCCCTGACGACCGTATCGGCGCCATGCGCGTACAGGAGGCCGGCCTGGTCCGTCCGGTCGACGCCGACCACCCACCCGAAGTGCCCCGACCCGCTGGCGTCCATGCCTGCCTGCGTCCTCGAAGACTGCGCACTCGGAGGGGTGCTGGCCAAGGCGCGGGCTGCCGCCAGGAACGTGTCGGGATGGGGCTTGCCCCGCAAGCCCCGGCTCGCGGCCACGACGCCGTCACGTGACGACAGCTGTGAGCAACCCCCCGGTCACGGGCCGCCACGAGGTAGGCCATGGTGTCCCGGTAGACCTCAGCTCCCTGCGAGCGGATCCTGGCCTCGAACAGGTCTATCTTCCAGCGGCCCAGGCCGTGCACGGTGTCCAGACCCGCGGGGTCGTCGGGGCTGCCGTCGGGCAGTTCAATGCTGCGTGAGGACAGGAAGCACCGCACGCCGTCGGCTCTCGACCGCCCGTCGACGAAGTCGCGGTAGTCCGTGTCCGCACTAAACCTCGATCCACCGACCGATGCCTGTGGATGACGCTTGGGAAAATGAAGAAGTGCCTTGTGACCTGCGATGATGGGAGTTCTTTACGCTTCCAGCA
>NZ_JBSFJX010000377.1:0-4477 GCF_053598275.1 Streptomyces sp. NPDC001156
AACGCGGGAGACCAGTGCATCCACCACCGTTCGGGATGCGCCAGCTGACCAGGACTGGGTACAAGACTCACTCCTGCTCACTGACTAGGAACGGTCGGCCATCACTCCTCATCCCCGTCCTCTGATGCGACTTCATCAGACGGAGGCGGGGCGGGCCATCACTCTCCTGCCGGGCACGGCGGCGGATCGCCCCACGACCGTCAACCGGCTCCCCTAAAGGAGTGGAAAGCCGACGATGACATCGTGGGGCCGGCCAGAGGGAAGACACTGTTGTACCCGAATTCCCGGCACGATCTGAGTGGAGTCAAGGGTGGTGTCCCGGACGACAAGAACACCGTGATTCTTCCCGAGACGAAGGAGAAGGTACGGCAGGACATTGCGGAGATTGCCGCGGGCCGCGCGCAGTTCGATCCTGAAAGTCAACGGTATGAGGTCAATGGCAGGCGATATGCCGTTGAGCCTCACGATCGGATCTTCCCGGTGGACGGTCCGGGGTTCGTCGAGATGAATCGGGTCGAGTACACGGCACTGAAGCACATCATGAAAGCGAACGGTGACCTGAGTAAACTTCAGGTCGTGCTCAGTAAGGCGCCCCAGTTCAGAGAGAATCCCCAAGCCGTGGAAAAGGCCATCGAGCGGTATAGGAAGTACTACCCGTGATGTACAGTTTCCTGACCCCTGCCGACACGGTTCCCGACGTCATGCCCGGGATCCTTGCCGGCGCGTTCGGGGTTCAGATCTCCGAGACCGACGTATCGGACAGCGCCAACTGGGAGACCCGGAACTGGGACGCCCTGGTCACCTGCGAGTACGAACGCCTCGAAGGGGACTTGACCTGGTCGCTGAGTGTCTACGAAGCGAAAGAAGTGGAACGGAGCCCGTCCGAGGAGGAGTTGGCCGTCTTGCTGTCGAAGGGGCTGAACGCTCCAGTGTTCTTCGCTTGGGGCGGTAAACTTCCCTGGATCCGGAGGGTAGCCCAGCCTGAGGGCGGGATCACTTTGGCACGCGTAGTCGACTCAAACGACGACGGGACCGGCTTTTTGGTCCAGGGCACGGAATCTGCGATCACCGGGTTCCCGAACGTCCCCGTGACACACTTCCCAGAAGTTGTCCGGGCCTTCGGCATTCCGACCCCGGCGACCGATTCCGTCGTTCCGTTGGGAACCAGTCGGGAACTTGAAGAAGTCCGTGGCCTGTTGGTGAACTGGGAGCGCCTCTGCATCCGGATGCGCTCCGACTGGCCGCCGAACGGCTGGTACTCGGCTGAAATGTATCAGGAAGATCTGAGGATCAGGGATCAACTCGACGTAATCCTGGAAGGGTTCCCCGAGGCCGATCGGATCAAGGCTGCCGTTTCCGCACTGGATGCTCAATTCCGCGAACTGTCCGTAGAGGATCAAGGCAGCGCTCTTTGCGCCGCGTTGGAAGAAGCAGGCGCCGCCATGGGCGGCCGACCGTGGTACTGGCAACGCGGTCCCGCCGTCCTGCCGTGGGCCAGCGCGTGAGGGCGGCGTCTCAACTGCAGACCCCATTCGATCACTGTCGCTGTTGCGGAGAAAGCCTTCATCTGTGAGTCACGACGTCATCGCCCTCACCCGGAACATGCCAGACGCCCGGACCATTCTGGCCGGGCCGCCTCGATGAGATGTACACCCTCAACCGGGTCCTGGACGGCGACCCCTTCTACGTGAAGATCAGCAACTAGCAGAAAGGCCACCGGTCAATGGCGCTTCTCGCCGAGCACAACGTCACCGCCATCCCAGGCCGCCGCGTCGTGGAGATCTACGACGCCGACGCCTACCTCGGCGACGAAGCCGCCCTGGACGCCGCAGAGCAACAGGTGATAGCCGGAAACGGCTACCAACTGTACATCCTGAGCCTGCAGCCCGACATCCCCGTCCAGGTCACCCTCCGCGTCTGGGACACCCCACCCGCCCCACCCGCCGACGCCGAAGCCCACATCGGCGTCAGCATCGAATCCGAAACCGGCATCCTCGTCATCGGCCAACTCGACCGCGGACCCGCTGCCGAGATCACCCTGCCCCGCCCCGGCGTCTACGAAGGCCACGCCTGGTGGACCAACCGCCAAGCAACCGCCGACTACTACAACACCACCCTCGACCAACTCACCGACGACTCCCCCGACGACTGGCTCATCCAAGCCTGGAACAACTGCCCCACCACCGAACGCTACGTCCTCGACCTCGCCTACACCCGCGAACCCGAACCCACCGCCGACGAAGACCTCTGAGGCACCGAGACCAGCAACAGTCAGGCCCAGACGACGACGTTCAACCGACACTCCCCCGCAGACCATCAGTTGCGGACGATGCTGACGGCCCCGGCGGCGATCTCCGCCGCGTTCGATGACCCGAATCTGATCGCGCAGGCCGGGCTGGTCCCGGTGATGCGGCTGGCCGAGCGGTGCGGACTTTCGCGGCTGGTCGCCGGGAAAGTGAGGCTGACCGGGGCGAGGAACGGCGCGGGTGCGTCGGCGGACGCCAAGGTCACGAGCATCGTGGCCGGGATGGTCGCGGGGGCCGACAGCATCGACGACCTGGACGTGCTGCGACACGGTGCGATGCCGGCCGTGTTCGGCGGGATCCGTGCCCCGTCCACCCTGGGCACCTTCCTGCGCGCGTTCACCCACGGCCATGCCCTCCAACTCCACGCCGTGCACCGGAGGTTCCTCGCCGCGTTGGCCGCGCATACCCCGCTGCTGCCCGGGGCCGACCAGATGGCGTTCATCGATGTCGACTCCACCCAAACGGTGGGCAAACCGGGCATGCAGCCCGGCTATCCCCTGCGACCACGACTCAACCTGTTCGGCCGTCAGCTCATCAGCACACAGTCACATCAACGACGGCCGAGGCTGATCGTCACCCCAGATGCGGTTGCAGTACTAAACCGATCGTCGTGCTGAGACCGGAGTGCAGGGGTGGCCCCCGCCTGCCGGCAGGGGCCACCCTCAGGGCTTACTGCTGCTGCGCGAGCCAGTCGGCGAACTTGGTCTCGGCGATGTGCGCGCCCGGACCCGGCACGAGCGTCGTCTCCTGCAGCTCGGCGCCCCAGTACCTGGCGTGCGGGTCCGTGACCACCGTGCGGGGGTCGTTCTTGGCGGCGAGCCCCTTACGGATGAGCTCGTCGAGCTGGAACTCGTCGGGGCCCGCGACCTCCACCACGCCGTTGACCGGGGCACCGACCGCGGTGCGGCCGACGGCCGCGGCCACGTCGTCGGAGTAGATGGGCCGGAACTTGACGGGGGCCAGACGCACGGTGTCGCCCTCGGTGGCCGCGTCGGCGATCCCCTTCATGAACTCGAAGAACTGCGTGGCGTGGACGATGGAGTACGCAATCCCGGACTCCTTGATCAGCTCTTCCTGGGCCTGCTTGGCGCGGAAGTACCCGCTCTCCTGGAGGCGCTCGGTGCCGACCACGGACAGCGCCACGTGGTGCGTCACGCCGGCCTCGGCCTCAGCCTTCAGGAGGTTGGTCGTGGAGGTGCGGAAGAATTCCATGACGGCCTCGTCCTCGAACGAGGGGGAGTTAGACACGTCGACCACGACCGACGCGCCCTTCAGAACCTCGGCCAGACCCTCGCCCGTCAGAGTGTTGACGCCGGTGTTGGGCGCGGCCGGGACCGCCTCGTGCCCGTGCTCGTTGAGCTTGCCGACCAGCTTCGAGCCGATGAGCCCGGTTCCACCGATCACTACAACCTTCATAACGGATTCCTCTCGGATGTTTCATGCGCGGCGCGCATCCTGCGATGAGCCGCTCACCGCCACCGGTCTCTTTGGTCTTCACACAAGAGACAGGACAGCGAATCTGCTTGTGACAGGGGTTCGCAACAATCGGAAAAATATTCCGCAGCGGCAGCCCTCATGGCCCGCTCGCACGAGACAGTGCGGCTGTTCCTTCGCTCACGGCGAGGGACCGGAACCGCGCAGGGCCGGGTCATTGCAGCAGTGACTGGCTGCCGGACGCGCGGGGCCCCGCCACAACAGTGTGCACGATGACGACCGAGGCCTCGGCAGGCTGTGGGCGCGGACCGAGCCGCTGCTGCCGAGGAGGAAGCGCAGGTTCGGGTATCCGGGAGCTGGGACACGGCAGTTACTGAGGTTTTCGGGTGGGCGTCGGGTGGTGACGGGTGGTGATCCCTGCGGTATGCCGTTGCTATGCGGTATGCGCAGGGTGGGGGCCTGACCGCTGAGCGGCGGGCGTTTCGTGAACAGGTCCGGCTGGAGGCCGCGGCGCAGTTCGCGCGTGGTGAGAAGACCGCGGCGATCGCGAAGGAGTTACGACGTGGTGCGCGATTGAGGGTGGGGGGTGCTGGCCTGGCGGTTCGGCTTGGGGGTGGTCACCTCTCGGCGCTGCGGTCGGACACCAGGCCGGCGATGGCGAGGTGGGTCTGGTCGTAGTACTCGCGGCGGCCGAGGTAGCGCTGGAGGGGGCGCCACTGCTTGTGTTCGGCGTTCGC
>NZ_JBSFJX010000378.1:0-4468 GCF_053598275.1 Streptomyces sp. NPDC001156
GGCCCCCGGCACCATGCTGACCTGCGAGCTCACCGGCATCACAGAAGGATCGGTTTCGGCCGGAACGAACCCCTCCAGCGTCCCGGACCGGCATCAGCCCACGTCAGAGCAGACAGAAGCACCTGCGGCGCACGCCACGGCATTTACCACGCCCCCGGCGCGCGCCGAAGGCGCGCTGACTCGCTGACCTGCGGTTTCCGGTGGTTCGTGGCGGGCTGCGCGTCGGCGTCACTGGGCCACTGGACGCACGGATAACGCGCTTCTGAGCGGCCGTCAGTTGCAGGGAGGCGGGTGCGCGAGCGCGGGCGAGCCCAGCAACCAAAATTGGCGGAGTGTTGACACGCGGACTTTCCGACGGCGGTGTGCCGCGACCGCATTGTTGGTTAGGGTCCCGAATAGAGACTGATTCCCATGCCCTTGGCCAGGGTGATGCACAGGCTGGGGGGTTCGGGGCTGCACAGGCTGATGGCTCTCGCGCGGGCCAATTCAGACACGACGGGGGGCTCGTTGGTGGGGAGTTGGGGCCAGCAGCAGCCGAAGGCCCATGTCGGCGGGCGGCAGCGGGCAGTTCTCGGGGGCCCTGCATCGCTGTAACGGCGGATGACTTGGCGTCGGCCCGACGGGAGGGGGAGGTGTATCGCATATGCCGGATGGAATGCGGCGGTGTGCGGGCTTTTCCCATGAGCGGGGTGTTCGGCTCGACCGCCACCAAGTAGAAGGTCACCGAAAGCAGGCCGGGCAGTCTTCAAGAGGGCCTGGAGCAGGGGAAACAGGGAGCATCTGATTCATGACTGCCTACCGGTCGGATGAAGGGCCGCACCCTCACCTTGCCTCAAGAAGTCAAGATCCGGAACACCATCTACCGATCACGGCACAGGACCGCAGGCCGACCGGACGCGGTGGGTGGGTGACCGGGCGGTCGGGGCCCGCGGTGCTGCCCCCGTCGCTGCGCGGGTGGCTCGGGCCGATCGCGGCTCTGGCCGCGCTGGTGGTCGTCGTGCTCGGGGTCCGGTACGCCGGCCACAGCGAGCCCGGCAGGGTGGACAGGTGGATCGTCCCGCCGACGGCGGACAGTGTGCGGCCGCCGTGGCGGCACGTCGCCCTGACCCTGGACTTCCTGGGAGAACCCGCGGGATCGGCGCTGGTGATCGTGGCCTGCGTGGCCGCCTGCCTGCTGCTTCGGCGGCCCCGCGCGGCGGTGCTCGTCGCCGCCGGCACGGGCCTGACCGTGGGGACGACCACCCTGCTCAAGCACGTGGTGGGGCGCACCATCCACGGCCCGGGCAACCTGTCCTACCCGAGCGGGCACACCGCCTTCTTCACCGCTCTCGCCCTCATGGCGGCGCTGCCGGCGACCGGTCGGCTCGGACTCGGCAGGGCCGCCGGCACGTCACTCGTGCTCGCCGCCTCGCTGGCCGCCGGCGCCGCCATGGGCTGGGCGGAGGTCGGCCTGGGCGCGCACTACCCGACCGACGCCCTCGGCGGCTGGTGCACCGCGCTGGCGGTGATACCGGCGACCGCGTGGCTGGTCGACCGCATGGCCGACCGAATGGCCGGCCGGCGGGCCGAGCGGATGACCGACGCGGGCCCGCGGGAGCACCGCTGACGTCACGTCAGGTCACATCAGGTCACGCCAGGCGGCGGAACACGGGCTTCACCGCCCGCCCGGCCAGCCAGGCGGTGGGGTCGGCGGCGTCCAGTGCCTTTCGGTACACCGCACATGCCTGGGCCACCACGTCGATGGTGCGGTCGATGTCGGCGTCGTCGAGTGCGCTGTTCACCACGAACGACGGGGCGAGCACCCCGCCCGTGAGGAGTCGGCGTAGGAACAGGGTGCGGTACTGCTGCGAGGGCTGCAGGTTCTCGTCGAGGGTGGCGAAGACCAGGTTGCTGGCCCGGCCCCGGACGACGACGTGGTCGCTGACGCCCGCGGCGGCCGCGGCGTCGCGGACACCGGCGGCCAGCCGTTCGCCGAGGGCGTGCAGGCGCGCGGTCACGCCCTCCTCGACATAGGTGGTGAGCACGGCCATCGCGGCCGCCAGGGAGTGCGTCTCCGCACCGTGCGTGGTGGACAGCAGGAACACCCGGTCACCGGAATCGTGCAGTCCGCCCCGTTCCATCAGGTCGCGTCGCCCGGCCAGCGCGGAGACGGCGAACCCGTTGCCCAGCGCCTTGCCGAACGTGGAGAGGTCGGGGACGACGCCGTACAGGCCCTGGGCGCCCGCGTCGGACCAGCGGAAGCCGGTGATCATCTCGTCGAAGACCAGCACGCAGCCGTGCCGGTCGGCCAGTTCGCGCAGGCCGGCGAGGTACCCCGGCGGCGGCTCGGACTGGGTGGCGGGTTCGAGGATCAGGCAGGCGATCTCGTCCGGGTACCGGGTGAGCAGTTCCTCCGTGGCGGCCAGGTCCCCGTAGGGGAAGGACACGGTGAGCTCGGTGGTCGCCGCCGGGATGCCGGCACTCATCGGTGTGGTGCCGATGAACCAGTCGTCGACGGAGAAGAACGGGTGGTCGGCGCAGAGGGCCACCCGCGAGCGGCCCGTGACGGCGCGGGCGAGGCGCACCGCGGCGGTGGTGGCGTCGGATCCGTTCTTGGCGAACTTCACCATGTCGGCGGTCGGCACCGTGGCCAGGAAGCGTTCGGCGGCCTCGACCTCGACGATGGACGGCCGGACGAAGTTGCTGCCGCGGTCGAGTTCCCGCCGGACCGCCTCGACCACGCGCGGGTGGGCGTGGCCGAGGCTGACCGATCGCAGGCCGGAGCCGTACTCGATGTAGCGGTTGCCGTCGACGTCCCACACGTGGGCACCGCGGCCGTGGCTGATGACCGGGGCCAGGTTCTCGGGGTACTGGTCGTCGCCCTTGGCGTAGGTGTGCGCGCCTCCCGGGATCAGAGCGTGCAGCCGCTCGTTGGCCTGCCGCGAGCGGGGCAGGAGCAACCCCTCGGTGTCTTGGGTGTGCACGCCGACCTCATCTTTCTCGGTGCTTCAGGACCTCGGCGAGGCTCGGCGCCTCCCGGTCCCGCTGGGACATCGACGTGACCGGCAGCGGCCAGGGAATGGCGAGTTCCGGATCGTCGAAGGCGATCGTCACGTCCTCGGCCGAATCGTGCTGACGGTCAATACGGTAAGAGGTGTCCGCGATTTCGGTCAGAGCCTGGAAGCCGTGCGCGCATCCCGCCGGGATGTACACGGTCTTCTGCGTCTCGCCGGACAGCTCGAAGAAGGCCCGGCCCAGGTACGTCGGCGAGTCCGGCCGCAGGTCCACGACGACGTCGAAGATCTGCCCATACGAGCACCGCACCAGCTTGGCCTCGCCGGCGCCGGAGCGCAGGTGCAGGCCGCGCAGCACGCCGCGGGCCGAGCGGGACACGCTGTCCTGGACGAAGGCGTCCGGGTCCAGGCCCACCGAGCGGACCACGTCGGCGTCGAAGGTGCGGCAGAAGAAGCCGCGTTCGTCGGCGTAGGGCGTCGGCTCGAACAGGAACGCGCCGGCGATCTCCGGGACTTCGGTCGCTTTCATGAAGCCTTCCGTGGGGCGTGGGCGTGGTCGTTCGCCGGGAACAGGGTCGTGGTCAAGGCGGTGAACTGCTGGGCGAGTTGCTGAGCGGCGACCCGGTTCCGCTCGGCGAGGGTCTGCCGTAGCTCCGCCGCGTGCTTCTCCAGGTCCCGGAACTGTTCGAGGAGCCGGTCGGCGTCGACCTCGCGGGCCGGGTGACGGTACGCGCCCAGGCCCATCCGGTCCATGAGCGCGTCGCTCTTCGCCGCGTAGCAGAGGGCGAGCACGGGCGTTCCGGTCTTCAGTGCGCAGATCAGGTTGTGGTAGCGGACGGCCACCACGGTGTCGGCGGCCGCCATCTCGTTCATCAGGTCGGCCAGTGAGGCCGGTTCGGCCGCGGTGACCAGCGGTGAGTCGACCGCGTCGAGGACGGCGGCGACCACCGACAGATCGCACTGGTCGCCGGTGAGGAGCCGCACGGGCCTGCCTTCCTCGACCAGCGTGCGGACGAACCTGATCGTCCCGTCGAGGTAACGCCGGTAGATCTCCTCGGCTCGGGCGCGGTCGTCGTTGCCGCCGTGGAAGTCCATGACGCCGAGGCAGACGGGACCCGGCGTGCCGGCGGGCGCGCCCGCCTGTGGTGTAGGGAGGGAGAACGCGAGGTCGGGGTAGACCTCGTCGCGTGCGGTGTTCACGCCCATCGCGCGCATCGCGTCCCGGGACTGGCCGTCCCGGTACGACCGGTACGCGGCGAGCCGGGCCGACCAGCGCACCAGGGCGCGGGTCGGGCGGCTCTTGATCTCGGCGGCGCCGACGCTGACCAGCGCGACCCGGGTGCCGAGCAGCCGGCCGCTCGCGCAGAGCAGGAACAGCGAGTACGGGAAGCCCCACGGCCGCAGCGGCAGGGTGGCCTCCAGGACGCCCATGCCCGGCACGATCACCACGTCGTGCCGGCGCACCCAGGCGGCGG
>NZ_JBSFJX010000379.1:0-4452 GCF_053598275.1 Streptomyces sp. NPDC001156
GCCAACGCCGCAGAGATCTTCCTCGAGGCACGACACCCGCGAAGCTTCGTCTCGCTCGAAGGAGCAGACCATCTCCTGACCGCACGAGGACAAGCGCAGCGAGCCGCCCACATCGTCAGCGCCTGGGCCGACCAGTACATGCACAGGTCACGGCCCATGAGCCGGTAGAAGTCGTTCTGTCAGGCGTGGGTGCGCTCCACGTGCCAACGCTGACTGGCCTGGACGTGCAAGTTTATGGTGCTCGGGCGCAGCCACGGGGCACAGCGCGGAGAGGCACAACGGCATACAGCAGTGCGCCGTCGCCACGCTCCGCGCCGCGCCGGATGGTCTCCTGCAGGGCGTCGGCCTCGGGTTCGGGTCTGCGACTGCTTGGTGTCGCGGCGGAGCCACTCGGCCGCGAACCCCACCGCCGCGCGCAGGTCCCCGACAAGCGAACGGGGATCAATGCCTGCATAAGAGACACCGATCGGTCCTGAGGGCGGCACACGGCCACACGCCGGCGGTCTCGACGAGGTGGGGAGATCCACTGTGGTCAGCCTCTTCGCAGCGGCACAGGGACCGGAGGCGACAGCTCGTCTCCGTCCTGCGCCGTGGGCCGGTGCCGGCGCGCGGCCAGGGCCTGAAGGCGTCCTGCCACATACCAGCTCAGTTGCGCCAGGACCGCGCCCGCAAACGCATCGAGCACATAGTGATTGGCGGTCAGGACGACCGTGGCGTCCATGGACATGGTGAGCGCCACAGCCAGGACACGCAGCCAGACTGTCCTGGTGGCGGCGAGGATCGCCAGCGTCATGAGCAGGTTCCAGCCGACGTGGAGACTGGGCATCGCCGCGTACTGGTTGGTGAAGGCGGGCGGCTGCAGCACCCGGTAGGCGTGGGACTGTTCGGTGACGGTGTCGGTCATGCCCAGGGCCGCCAGCCGGGGCGGGGCCACCGGGAACACGGCGAAGGCGACGAGACCGACTGCCCCGGAGAGCAGCATCGCGCAGGCCGCCCTTGCGTACAGCTCCGGGCGCCGGGACAACAACCAGATCAGGGTGAGAGCGATGACCGGCCAGTGGCCGAAGATGTAAATCCAGTTGAGGAGTCGAGTGATGGCCTGGTCATTGACCACCAGGCTCTGCACGGTGGGCTCCCAGTCAAGGTGCAGGCCCCGCTCGGCCGCCTCGACTCGTGCGGCGCCGTGCAATGCCTTGGCCTGGGAGCTGTCAGTCAGTCCCCTGACACCGAAGTAGCCGAGGACGGCCCCTATGACGATACCGATCCGCAAGACGATGCGGGATGAGGCTCCCGACGGCCGCGACAGACGTGGTGAACGCCCCAGCAAAGTCCTGGACACCGCGTAGCGGGCGCGCCGCGCGCAGAACTCGACCACCCTCATCGCGCGTGCTCGACAATGTGGCGGCCGCCTTGGACGCCCGGGTGCGGCGCGGGGCGGGGCCCGCTCCGGTCGGGGCCCAGGAGGGCGAGGCGGGTGAGCGCCGCGTGGCGGACGCGACCGAGTTCCTCAAGCTGGTGTCCGCTCAAGGCGTCGGTAACGTACTGCCTGACGGCACGTACGTGCGGTGCCGAGGCCTGGCGGAAGGACAGCAGACCGTCTTCGGTCAGCAGCCGGCATCGCTTGGTTGCCGTATGCACAACCGACAGCGGCACGACGAGCTGCTCGCTGGTCCTGCGGTGCGATGCGGCGGCACCAGGTGCCGCTGCGGCCAGGGTTCCCATGTTCGCCTTACCTGATGGGTGGTTCAATTTCGCAGAAATTACGTGAGTTTTGCCGCTGGTTGCTCGAGTCCGAGCCGCAGCGGGAGCAGCTGGCAGGGCGTGCAGCCTTCCCTGCGCTCCGCCCATTCGCGGGTTGTGCGGCTTTTGGCACCTATTCGCCCTGAGGTCTTGCGGTGACGCCGCCGTCCTCACTCCGGCCTGTTGACCGGCAAGATCAACCCGATCCGGGAGTTTCTGCACGTGCGGGCACATGCGGACCGCGGTCCAGCCGCGACGGAACGACGGTGCAGGCTCCACCCGCGCGCGGATTCCACGCCTCACGGCGCAGCCGAGTCTCCGACAGAGCCCTTGCCCGTGCGACTGAGGAGACCGCGCCGGCGAGCGGCGTCGGTGAGCAGCCCCCGCAGACATCGTCGCCCGTAGTGCAACCGGGATCTCGCGGTGCTGGGGGGGATGCGGAGGATCTCCGCGATCTCCATGTGAGAGAAGTCTTCAACGTCAGCCAGGTGCACAACGATCGTGAGCTTTCGCGGGAGTTGCCGAAGCGCGGCTTTCACCTCATGGTCTGACAGCCGGCCCAAAGCCTGCGCCTCAGCGGTCTGGGGAACCTGCAACGTCGGGTGCGTTGTTTCCGCCAACCGGCCGACGGGGCGTCCCGGCGGAGAGCTTGAGCGCAGTGGGGGCTGCGGCTCGCCACAGGCATCGAGCACGCTGTCGGCCAAGACCTGGAACAGCCACATCCTGAGATTTGTCTTCCAAGCGAATGACCCGAAGGCGTCGAATGCTCTCCGATAGGTCTCCTGAATCAGGTCCTCGGCGTCGCCGCGGTCGCGGGTCATCTGTACTGCCGCTGCGTACAACCGGTCGATGAATGGCGTGGCCACGCGCTCGAATAGCACAACGAGTTCGGCTGGATCCGGCGCAGCGGTGGGAGGGCTGTTCGCAGCGCCAGCGTTTAGCGCAGCGGCGGTCTCGTTGTCCGTGTCACCGGTGATAGGGATACGTCGATGCGGATGCGGATGCGGCAAGACTTCTCGTTGTATGCGACGGCTGCTCACACCGCGTCCCTCTCTCGTGCAGTTTCGGGGGAAGGACGCCAAGTCCAGGACGGTACCCGGCCCACTTCTGCCTTTCCTGGGCCGTTGAGAGCGGCAGGACGGCGATGCTGTCCTTGGCCGGGAAGCCAGAGGTCCGGCAGACGGTCCGCCGCTGCTCGCCCCCGATGCCGACCTCGTGACAGGAAGGTGCCGCCCACGACGATGGCGATCACCAGGTTCTGCGGGTCGGCGGAGTAGTCCTGGGTGAGTGGGAACTCTCCTTCGTAGCCGTTGTCTTTCAAGGCAAAGTCGAGGCGGGCGGTGTCTGTGGTCGCGGCCGTGACGGCTCTTTCGGTCTGGGACTCATCGGTGGCATCGGAGACTACGGGCTCGGCCAAGCCGCCAGCGGCTTCGACCAGTCGAACGGTTTCCTGCAGGGTCTCGGCTGTGCGGTCGGTCACTCGTGCCGCCCTGCCTGCGCCTGCCGCAGCACCTTGCCCCTGCCGCAGCACCTTGCCCCTGCTGTGGTGAATCCACGATCGCATCGGCCTGATGTCCATCAGCCTGTCTCCTGGCCTTCGGTTCAACTACTTGCCCTATGACGATGCAGGCCAGGTACCAGCAGTGGAACGCCAGGCTGATCCCCGTCCCGACAGGGGGGGGCTGCCGCTCCATGGGGATCACATCGTGTCGCCCGGCAACGCAAACTCCTTGATCCGCTTGCTTGAGAGCTTCGCGCGTGAGCGAGTGAGGCGACGTACGCAACGTCAGCTGGGCAGGCAGGGAGCCGCGGGCAAGTCGGCCATGTCCATGAGGTCGAAAAGGTCGTCCGCTCGATGCCGCAGTCCACGAAAGACTCCTCCGCCCTGCGAGGGCGGGGATCAGCCCGGCGTTCCACCGCCAACACGTGGCCTGCATCGTCACAGGGCAGGCAGTTGAACCGAGAGCGAGGAGAGATTTTGGTGCGATCGAGCGGGCCCCGGGACGGATCCGCACTCACGTCCGCTGACGGAATCAGCGAACCTCCCCTCCCCACGCTTCAGGACCTCGACGCTGTCGTCGCCGGCCTGAGCCTGCGCTACGGCTCCGGCGCCGTCGAAGGCCACAACAATGAGATCAAGATGCTGAAGAGGCAGATGTTCGGCCGGGTCAACTTCGACCTGCACCGCAAGCCGGTCCTCCGCGCGGCACGAGGCCGTTCATGATCGCGGTGTCATGACCCTCCGTGGCTCTGGCACCGAAAGTGATCCAGAACCACTTTTCAGCCCTCGCCGACAGACGGTCATGCTCTTGCCGTTAAGGCCCTGGTGACGGAGGCGGCTCTCACGTAAGCCTTCAGTCCTGTGGCGTCGGCGAAGCGGGATCGGTCGTCGTCTATCTCGGCCAGGACGCGGGCCCCGCTGAGCGACCGACCCCGGAAAAGCCGGCGATGATCTCCGCGTCGGGGTGGTCTCGAATATTCGGATCCAGACTTCGGCGAGGTCGTCCGCGCTCGCGCACGCGGTCTCCAGCCCACGAAGCAATGGGCCTTTCCCGGTAAGCGATCATGCCTGTGTGTGATCGTTCAGATGGTGCGGTCGTATTCGAGCTGGAGCAGGACGAGGGCTGCGGCGGCGATCTGGGTGATGCGGCTGGGATCGAGGCTGACCCGCCGCAGGGCCTTGAAGGTGGTCTTGAGCAGGGCGTTCGCGCG
>NZ_JBSFJX010000380.1:0-4340 GCF_053598275.1 Streptomyces sp. NPDC001156
GGGGCCACTGCCGGCTGCCCGCAACGCCCGTACCCGTTCCAGCAGCTCTGTGTCATCGTCTTCGCGCACCGCGTCATTGTGCCCGACCAGCCCGAACCCCTTCGCCGCCGACCACGGACCCCGGCGGCGCCTGGTACCGTGCCCGGGAACAACCTTGGCCGTTTCGCACAACGGCTTGCTGCGCACATCCGTCGCGCTGACCTGCGCACCCGCGTACGCGCGATGGCTGGGATCACCGACGCCAACGCACCACTGGATACCCAGGCCTTGCGCCGCCTGGGCACCTCCTCCTACCTGTTCCTGGCCCTGGACGACATCTCCCAAAAGGCCCGCGGAACCTCACTCTTCGCTGTCCTCCCCGACACCAACGACAACAGCGAGCCGCGGGGAACCGATGCTGCAGGTCAGTGACGCGCTGCTGAGCGAACTTGAAGAACTGCACCTGTGGGGCTCGCAAAGTCATCGCTGCAGGTGGGAGCCTGAGTGCGGAGCCCTCGGCGGTGGCTGGGATGCTGCGCGGGTGATCACTTCGCTGCTGTACCGGGCCAGCCGTGTGCTGCTGTCGGTGCCGGCGGTACTGCTGCGCCGGGAGACCGCCAGGGATGCTGAACTGCTGGTGCTGCGGCACGAGAACGCGGTACTGCGACGGCAACTCACCAGTCCGATCCGCTACGAGTCCGCGGACCGGTTCTGGCTGGCCGCGCTGTCGTCGCTGATCCCGCGCCGCCATTGGAGCAGCGTCTTTCCGGTCACGCCGGGGACGCTACTGGCCTGGCACCGAAGGCTGATCGCCAGAAAGTGGGACTACTCCGGCCGACGCCGACGCACCGGTAGACCGCCCACCGCTGCCGCGCTCAAGAAGCTGGTCCTGCGCCTGGCGCATGATAATCCGCGGTGGGGGCATCGCCGGATCCAGGGCGAGCTGGCCCGGCTGGGGCACCCGATCGCCTCCTCAACTGTGTGGCAGGTCCTGCATGCTGCCGGCATCGTCCCGGCCCCGCGTCGCTCCGGTCCGAGCTGGCGAGAGTTCCTCACCCTGCAGGCGGAGGGGATCATCGCCGCGGACTTCTTCCACGTGGACACCGTGACCGGCAGGCGCCTGTACGCGCTGGGGTTCTTCGAGCACGGTACCCGCAGACTCCACATCACTGGTGTCACCGCCCACCTCACCGCGCAGGGGCGACCCAGCAGGCCCGCAACCTCGCCGCGGATCTCGGCGTCCGCGTCGAGTCCCTGCGCTTCGTCCTTCGCGACCGCGACAGCAAGTGCACCAGCTCCTTCGACGCCGTCTTCGAAGTGGAGGAGATGGAGGTACTGCTCAGCGCGCCGTAGGCGCCGCGGATGAACGCCCTGTCCCGCTCGGAAATGCGATTCCGGATCTGGCCTGCAGCTTCTCCGCGCGGGGCGATGGCCTCCACGGTGCCTGGGGTGATCCTTCGATGCTGCTGTCCATCGTCACCGCGCTGGTCCGAAATCTGATCATGGTGCCCGCTGGCATCCTGCGCAGCCGCGTGGCCAAGGATGCGGAGGTGTTGGCGTGCGGCACGAGAACGCGGGGCTGCGCCGTCAGATCGCCCGGGTCCGCTACGAGCCTGCCGACCGGATCTGGCTCGCCGCCCTCTCCCGGCTGGTCCCGCGCGCGGTGGCGCCAGGACTTCGCGGTCACGCCCGCGACGTTGCCGGCCTGGCACCGGCGACTGGTCGCCCGGACGTGGACATTCCCCCGGCACCGCCGCCCGGGCCGGCCGTCCACCGCATCCACCGTCAAGCAGCTCATCCTGCGTCTGGCGCGGGAGAACAGCGCCTGGGGCCACCGGCGCATACAAGGCGAGCTAGCCCGCCAGGTCCACCCGGCGACGAGGCGTCCGGACGACTTCTGCGCAGCCTCCGTCAGCCGCAGGACGCGGTTGACGTGAACGTCAAGCCCGTCGTCAGGGCCAGTGCCGTGCACGGTGACGGTCGGGTCAGGGGTGTCGCCTCTTGCTCTGGTGCTGCGGCATCGCCTCGCCGCGCAGGAGCACGCGCGACTGCGCCCTCACCACCGGGTCGTGGACGCCATCGTAGATCCACCGGGTGCCGAGCACCCCCATGCTCAGAGGTGCCGATCAGTGCCTCGCCGGGGACGCCCTCCAGCGCCGCACCGCGGTAGCCCATCGGTACCAGATACGCCACCGACTCCTGCGCGGTGGCGCCCACCACGACCATGAACTCGATCCCGACCGCGCCGTCCGGATCGTCCAAACGGAGCCCTGCCCTTGCCGAAAACTCATCCGTCCTGGTGGTGGCCGGTGTGCGGGATGTCGACCGCGGCTGCTCACGTCGGCATTTTCATGTGGCTGTCGATCACCGCGGCATGATGATCGACCGTGCTGCTACGACGTGCCTACCTGGGCGTGACGAACGGATTCGGCCTGCTGCGCCTGCTGCGGATGAGGGCCCGGGACAAGGACGCGGAGATCTTTGCCCTGCGTCATCAGATCACGGTGCTGGAACGTCAACTCGGCAAGCAGAGGGTGCGGTTCACCCCGAGTGGCGGGGCGTTCCTGGCGGCGCTGCTGCACTGGCTGCCACGGCATGTGCTGCGCAGGATGCGGCTGCTGGTGCGCCCGGACACGGTGCGCGAAGACGTCTCCACCGCACGTAAGTCCTACGCCGCGGCAGCGCGCCTCGCTTCGTGGAGCCTGCTCTACCTCTTCGCGGCCGCCGTGTGGTGGCCCGCCGCGTTCATCGGGGTCGGAACCGCGTTCTGCGCGGCCATACGTGCCCGGACCGGTGCGGACGCCCTAGCCTCGCTCGTGGAGACCGCCGTCGATCTACATCTGACGCCCCTCGCCGTAGCAGTCGGCCTCCCAGTGACGGGCACGCCCGCCGAAATCGGCCGGGCCGTAGCGGACCATTTCAAGGGAGCCAGTAGTCTGGGCTGACAGCGTCGGCTTCGTCGATCGACCCAGGGGAGGTGTGCCGTGACCGCCGAGATGATCGCTCCCGCGTGGATGCACACGCCGATCACCGCAGAGCAGTACGACTCCTGGTCCGAGGAGCAGTGCGCGGGTATCGAGATCGTGGACGGGATGGTCGTCGTGAGTCCGAGCGCGTCCAAACGGCACAACCGCCTCGCACGGATCCTGGCCAACGCCCTGGACACGGCGGCAGGCCCGGAGTGGAACGCGGACACGGACTTCGACATCCGGTTGCAGGACGTCCCACTCACCAACCGCCGCCCGGACGTGACCGTCTACCGGGCGGACAGCATCGACGTCACACCGACCCGCCCCGAGCACGTGCTGCTCGTGGTCGAGGTCGTTTCGCCCGGCTCCGAAACCACCGACCGGATCGTAAAGCTCGAGCAGTACGCTCGAGCGGGCATCGCCTTCTACTGGCGAGTCGAGCAATCCCCCGGCACGGTTCCGCTGGTGTACACCTACCTCCTCGACCCAGCGAGCGGCTCCTACCGCCAGAGCGAGGTGTTCACCGGGACGGTCAAGGCTGGTGCGCCCTTCCCCGTGGAGGTCGATCTCGGGGCGCTGTGACGCATCCCGGGCAACCGGGATGCCGGGGAATCCGCCTCGGGCGGGCGGGCCTGGGCGTGGCCCCAGCTCCGAGAAGGGTGCGGCCGTACGGGCGTCACACCGCCCTGCGGAAGTGCAGGGCGGTGAGGTTCATACGGTGATCGCGGTAGAAGCCTTGCGCTGGCAATGCGCGCGGACGACGACGAATCGGGAAGAAGCCCACGTTGCGGGTGCCGAAAACCCCATCCATGGTCTGTGACCTGCAGATTGTCACGAAAGGCCAGTGATGGTCGGATGGGCGTGTCAGGTTGGTGGATCGTGCTGTTGCGCCTGCCCTCGCCTGCGCCTGCGCGATCCTGGTGGTTAATTGCACAGAGTGGCCGAACGTCGGAGGGTGCAGCTCCCTTCGAGGGACAGGCTGAGCTGGGCATTTGTCGGTTCGGCTCGACTGCTGGTCGTGGAGATCCTTTCGGAACCAGCAGGTCACGCCCGCGCGCCGGATCAAGATCGACAGCGCCGAGGGTGCCGGTCACCGCGGGACCCGCTGTCGTGGTCGAGTCGATCACTCGGGCGTACCTCAAGCCGCAGTTCACGCAGGTAGGGCCGTCCCCCCAAAGGAGCCACACCCAACGTCGGAGGTCACCAGCCGCGACTGCGCGCCCATCGCTGACAAATCGGACGAGCAGCGGCACCTTCGCGAACGTCGCCGTGACGCTGCGCCAATTAACCACCAGGACAACACCGTTGCGTTTACTTCCGTGAGCGGTTCGCGAGCCCGTGCTCGAAGAACGTGATGGCGGTGTGGATGGTGTAGTTCTGGCTGGTCGTGGG